>NZ_OUNR01000021.1:0-50000 GCF_900403705.1 Nitrospira lenta
AGATTTGAAGTGCCCCAACCCCTTGCCGCTCAACACCACCGTGGCGCCGGGCGTTGCGGTGCGCGGAGAAATTTCAATCGTGGCCTGCCCGGCAGAGGAAACTCTTGGCAGCAGCGCCCCGAGAATGATGAATGCGAAAAAAAGTCGGCGGAATATCATGGCATCTCTCCTCAAGACTAAGACTTGGGCTCCACGAGCCTGCGGATTAGAGTCAGCCCGAAATGATTCGAAAAAACTTCCCCGCACGTGGCACGAGAACCCCACGCACCGGAGTCAGGAGAGAGCAACCGGGGTACAACGTGAAGCGAGGGACGAGAGGACTATAGCAAGCGATTTTTTCGAGTGTCAAGGCAGGGATTGGCTACGCCGTCACCTGCACGATCAATTCGATTTCGACGGGGGCTTGGCGGGGGAGTTCTGCAGCACCGACGGCGACACGGGCGTGTTTGCCGGCTTCGCCGAAAATTTGCACGAGGAGATCGGAGGCTCCATTAAGGACTTGCGGTTGATCGGTAAAACCGGGGGCTGAGGCGATATGGCCGACCATTTTCACGATGCGTTTCACTTTATCGAGAGACCCGACTTCACTGCGCACGATGGCCAATGCGTTTAGGGCTGCAACCTTGGCCGCCTCCATCCCCTGCTCGATCGTGATGCCCTGCCCGAGCTTGCCGGTGCAGATGAGTTGCCCATCGCGTGACGGCAGCACACCTGAAAGAAACAAAAGATCACCGGCACGCACGACCGGCACATAGTTCGCCACGGGCTTGGGAGCCATGGGTAATTCAATATGGAGCGCTTTCAGCTTGGCATCAAATGACATAATCTAGATCCTTATCTTCCTTATCCTGCGCGAAGAGCCTCAAAGAAACTCTCTCCATCGGGCAACCGTTCAGCCTGCAATGCCTCGACAATGGTTTGGCCAAGATCGGCGGCTGACGCTCGCACCCCCAAATTCACGCCCTGGGACAATTTCGGGCCGGTGACCAACAGCGGCACATATTCCCTCGTGGGTACCTTGGCGGGCTTGGTCAGGTCTCGGCCATGATCGCCGGTAATGACCACGACATCGCCCACCCGCAGCTTTTCAAACAGATCCGGCAACCGGCGATCGAAGTCTTCCAATGCCGCCGCCGCCGTGGCCGGCTCATCCGTCAGCAGATCGAGACTCGCATAGAGCAGCCCGCGCGGCATCTTGGGAATCAACTTGGTGGTTTCCTCCAACGCGGCAATTGCGGTCGCCGCCGGGAAGGCCCGCGTCAACCCACGGCCGGCAAAGAGGTCATACACCTTGCCGATCCCCATCACAATCTGGCCCGAGCGGTTCAAGACATCCAGCATGCTCACAGCCGGCGGCTCAGCAACATAGTCTTTGCGGCCGCCGCTGAGTTGAAAGGCTCCGGCTTCACCTGAGAAGGAATGGGCGACAATACGCTGAGGTCCCAAGACGCCCTTGAAGGCTTTCCGAATATCACGGCAACACTGGTAGAAATCTGCGGCCGGCATAGCCGAGATATGCATCGCGACATGGCACGTCCAACCCCCGTCGGTCCAGACGATCGGCGCGCCGCTGGAGAGATGCTCGACGCCATATTCGTCGATGAGCGATTGGGCATAGCCGAGACGATTGCCGATGACTTTCCGTCCGAAGCTTTGTTCGAGTTGTGAAATCACCTCGAAGGGAAACATCGAACGGAAGGGAGAGGCCTGACGTGCTTGGATGACCCCGCTGGTTTCCCAATACCCGACGACTGAATCGGCTCCTTGCGAGACAAACCCGATCTTCCCGAACGATCCGTTCGGCTGCGCCATGGCTCGCACGCCGGGAATGCTTGCCAGATGGCCGAATCCCAGTGTTTCCAGATTCGGGAGACTCAGCCCGCCGACCGCCTCCGCCACATGGACGACCGTATTGGCGTCAGCATCGCCATAGTCCGCCGCATCGGGCAATGCTCCGACTCCCAACCCGTCGATGACCAGAAGAATCACACGATTTATCATGGGCGCAATATAGCAGAAGCCGGGGTGATCGAACAGCGCCGGCGTGGATTACGCCGCAGCAGCGGGAGGCGGACCGGAGGCGGACACGGCGGTCATTAAGAAACGATCCAGACGGGCGCGCTCCTTGGGAAGGACCATCAGGAATTTCACGCCGAATTCATGCAACGTCGCCCAACACACCTGCCCCATTTCAATGGTGACCGGCGGCTTGCCCGTCGCTGGCGTGAACTGCATGGTCACGAGCATATTGTCGAACACGGGCGTGTCGCTTTGAATCGCACAGCCCCCCATGGACACATTGAGCATGATGCCCTGCCCGGTTACTCCATCTTCGTGGGTAAATTGAACGGGACACTGCACCTGTATCCGCTGTGGTCGTGAACTTGCCATCGCCTTCCTATCGGACGATCCCGCCGATTCCTTGAACGATTTCCCTGCCCTCCGCTATTTCGACGACGCCTTCCACTCATCCAGAATTTTCAGACTCGCACTCGTGCCGATTCGATCGGCGCCGGCTTCCAGCATCGCCAGTGTCGTCTTCCAGTCTCTGATCCCGCCGGAGGCTTTTACCTTCGCCCGGCCGGCTACCGTTTGTTTCATCAACCGGACATCTTCGACCGTAGCCCCGGCTGTTGAAAATCCGGTCGAGGTCTTCACATAGTCGGCCCCGGCTTCGACCACCAGATGACAGGCGGTGACCTTCTCCTGCTGTGTCAGCAAGCAGGTCTCCAGAATCACTTTATGTTCGGCCGACGGCGTCGCCTTCACGACTTCCGCAATGTCCTGCCGCACATAGGCCTGATCGCCGGACTTCAGACGACTGACGTTGATCACCATATCCAGAATCTGCGCCCCACGCGCAACGGCTTCCACCGCTTCGGCCACCTTCGCCTTCGTGGTATGGCCTCCGAGCGGGAAGCCGATCGGAATGCCGACGCGCACGGCCGATCCCGCCGTGGCGGCCACCGCCTCATCGACATAGCACGGCGGCACGAAGATCACGACGAAGCCCAGGTCTTTCGCCTCCTGACAGAGCCGCAGCACATCGGCCTTGGTCGCGTCAGGCCGCAAGACGGTATGATCGAGTAACGTGGGAAGATTCCATTGAGTCATGACAGCGGACACTCCTTCTAGGTTCGGCCGCGATGGGCACGCGAGAAAAACTGTTTCTGATACTTTTCGACGGCCTTATTGTGTTCCGTCAGCGTGGTGGAAAACTGATGCGTCCCGTCATTCTTCGACACAAAGTACAGGTACGATGACACCGCTGGGAACAACGCAGCCTTGATCGCCTGTGCTCCCGGACTGGCAATCGGCCCAGGCGGCAATCCGGCCCACCGATAGGTGTTATAGAGGCTGGGATGCGAGAGATCTTTTTTATGGAGATTGCCGTCGAAATCAGGCAACCCGTAAATCACGGTCGGGTCGCTCTGGAGCGGGATCTTCTTCTGCAGCCGGTTGTGGAACACCGATGAAATTTGCGGCCGCTCCTCCCCCGAACCCGTTTCCTTTTCGATGACCGAGGCCAGCGTCAATACTTGATGCAGCGTCAAATGAATATCCTTCGCCCGAGCCTGCCATTCCGGAGTGACGACCTGGTTGAGCTGCTCCACCATCGTCCTGATCGCATCTTTGGCCGACACCGGCTTGGGGAATCGATAGGTATCGGGGTAGAGATAGCCTTCCAGCGTCTCCGCTGAAATCCCGAGCGTCTTGATGAAGCCCTTGTTCTTTGCGAGACGCAGAAACTCGGCGCGATCGGTGATGTGGTGCTGCGCCAGGACGTCGGCGATCTGTACCATCGTATAGCCTTCGGGAATCGTGACCGCATGCAGGACGACTCGCCCGGCCAAAAGTTTTGAGAGAATGTCCGCCGGCAGCATCGCCGGATTCAGTTCATATTCACCGGGGCGAATCTTCCGATCGGCTTCGAGGGCCTTGCCGAGCAGGACAAACGCCGAGCGGCTCTTGATGAGCCGTTCACGCTCGAGCAGACCCGCGACATGCTGAAACGTGGAGCCTTCGGCAATGACGACGACTTTGGAGGGAGGATGTTCGGCTTCCGTGACGACCGGGGCTTCAGCCCATTTCATCATCAGATACGCGGCCGCCCCGGCGAGTCCGGCGGCGAGGACGAGTACGATGAGGATCACGCGCAGTTTCATAAGGGCGCTCGGGAGCTTCGTGGTACTGGTTGTCCGGCTCTAGACCGTCTTCGGCCTCCGCCGGATGACCGTGGACCGGCGAGGGTGACTGAGCCTCCAGATAACTCTGCAAAAGGATAGCGGCGGCGATCCGATCGACCAAGCCTTTGCGCTTCTTCCACCCGACATCGGCGGCGATGAGCAGCTGCTCGGCATCCTTCGTGGTCAGCCGCTCGTCCCAGGTATCGACTGGAACCGGCAACGCATCGGCGAGCCGCTCCAGAAACTGATGCACCGCCTGCACGGCCAGACCCTCTTCGCCGTTCAACCGCAACGGCAATCCCAACAACACCTTCCCGACTTCGTGGGTCTTGACCAGATCCAGAATGTGGGCGATGTCCAGATCCAGCGTCTGCCGCTCGTAGGTTTCCAACGGCTGCGCGGTCCAGCCCAGCTCATCGCTCAAGGCGACGCCGATCCGCTTGGTGCCGTGATCCAGTGCAAGAATACGGCTAGGCATGAGTTTACCGCTGCAGGGCAGATTCGACCAGACCAAAGACCTTTTCCAGCGCGGCATCGAGACGGGATACATCCTTGCCCCCGGCCTGGGCCATCTCGGGACGCCCGCCACCCGTGCCCCCGACTTCCGCGGCCAGGACCTTAATCAAATCTCCGGCTTTGAGTTTACCGATCAGATCTTTCGTCACGACGACAAGGAGGGCGACCTTCCCATCTTCGGTCGCAGCGCCGAGCGCGACGACGCCGCTCTTCATCTTATCCCGCAATTGATCGGCCAGTGCCCGCATCCCGTTCACATCCAGCCCGTCGGTCCGCTGCACATGGACCGGCACACCGGCGACGGTCTTCGCGCTCGAAGCGACCGCCGACCCGCTGGCCATCTTCAATTTCAACTCTTCCAGCTCGCGCTCTTTGTCCTTCAGTTGCGTCAGCACCTTGCGAGTTTTGCTCACCAGCTCAGACGACCCGACCTTGAGCAGATCGGACAATTCCCGCATCTCCCCTTCGGTTTTCTTTAACAGCGCAAAGGCCCCGCTGCCGGTCTGAGCTTCGATGCGCCGCACACCGGCCGCGACACCGGTCTCCGATACGATACGGAACAGCCCGATCTCGCCGGTGTGTCGACAATGGGTACCACCGCAAAGTTCCTTGCTGAAGGATTCGACCGTGACCACCCGCACCTGCTCACCGTACTTATCGCCGAAGAACGCCAGGGCTCCCTTGGCCACCGCGTCTTGAATGCTCATCACTTCGGTCGAGACGGTTTCATTCTTACGAATCTCATTGTTGACCACCGTCTCGATTTCATCGATGTCACGGGTCGAGAGCGGGCGGAAATGCGCGAAGTCGAACCGCAGCCGGTTCGGCCCAACCAACGATCCGTACTGCTTCACATGAGGCCCCAGCATATCCCGCAAGGCCGCATGCACCAAGTGCGTCGCCGTGTGGTTCCGCGCCGCGTCCTGACGGGTCGTCGCATTGACCGACATCCGCAGCTGCTCGCCTTCCCTGATCCGTCCCTTAGTCACGATGCCCTTGTGCAGAATCAGCGTCGGCGCAGGCCTCGTGGTCTCCTTGATCTCCAACCGGCCCTCTGGACCGACCAACAGACCCTGATCGCCCATCTGACCGCCGCCCTCGGCGTAGAACGGCGTCACATCGAGCGCGACTTCAACTTCATCACCCTCGGCCGCTTCCTTCACCATCCGGTCGGACTTGAGGATCGCCTGCAGGACTGCATCAGTATCCAGCCGGTCATAGCCAATGAACTTCGTCGCGCCCAGACGCCCGGCCAACTCCGACACCGCAGGCCTGGCTGTTTCCTGCTCAAATCCGCCGGTCTTCCGCGCGCGGTTCCGCTGTTCTTCGATCGCCAGATCGAACCCCTTCTCATCGACCGTCATGTCCTGTTCGCGACAGGCCTCCTGAATGAGGTCCATCGGAAACCCGTATGTGTCATAGAGCTTGAAGATATCCGTTCCGGCCAACACCGTCTTGCCGGATGACCGGGCCTTCTCGATCATCTCGTTGAGAATCGGCAGGCCCTGATCGAGGGTAGCGATAAACCGTTCTTCTTCACCGCGCGTGGCTTCCGCGATCGTCCCGGCCGCAGCCTTCACTTCGGAATAGGCCTCAGCCATTTGATCGACGACCGTGGCGGTCAACTCATGCAGAAACGGCTCGACAATCCCAATCAAACGCCCATGACGGGCCGCGCGCCGCAGAATCCGCCGAAGCACATACCCGCGCCCTTCGTTGGAAGGAAGCACGCCGTCGGTCATTAGAAAACTGATCGCGCGCAAGTGGTCGGCGATCACGCGCATCGAGCGATCCGCCTGCTCCTTCTTGCCATACTGCAAACCGGCGCGCGTACCGATGGCTCCCAACAACGGCATGAAGAGATCGCTGTCATAGTTGCTCAAAACTCCCTGCGCCACCGCCGTCAGCCGCTCCAGCCCCATGCCGGTATCGATACTGGGCTTCGGCAACGGGTTGAGCTTTCCCGACGCATCCCGGTTGTACTGCATGAACACGAGGTTCCAGATTTCGATGACCCGGTCGCCCTCACCGTTGGGCGTATCATCGCCCGGCACTGCCGAGCCTTGGTCGAAATGGAGCTCTGAGCATGGCCCGCAGGGACCGGTATCCGCCATCTGCCAGAAGTTGTCTTTTTCGTCACACCGGACGATACGGGACGGCGATACGCCGATCTTCTTCCAGAGCTGATCGGCTTCATCGTCCTCGCGGAAAATCGTCACCCACATCCGGCTCTTGTCGAGCCCCACCGTCTTGGTCAGAAATTCCCAGCCGAAGAGAATCGCATCTTCTTTGAAATAGTCCCCGAACGAGAAGTTCCCGAGCATTTCAAAGAACGTGTGATGACGCCTGGTGTACCCGACGTTCTCCAGGTCGTTGTGCTTCCCGCCGGCCCGCAGGCACTTCTGCACCGTCACCGCACGCTTGTAGGCGCGCGATTCTTCGCCAAGAAATACCCGTTTGAATTGATTCATCCCGGCGTTCGTAAACAGCAGGGTCGGATCGGCCTGAGGAATCAAGGCCGAGCTCGGCACCGCCTGGTGCCCTTGCTGCTCGAAGTACCGGATAAAGGCCTGGCGAAGCTCGCGCGCACTATTCTTCATGACTCAAGTCCCTCATGTCCAAAACAAGCTCGTATCGTACGCTCGATCGTCTCTTCTTCGAAACCCCACTGACGTAGGAGGCGAACCGCCTGCGAGACGGTCACGCGCTGCCGCTTGCGCTGCCACCCCTTGAGCGCCTGCCGGGCGAGAGTGTCTTCATCAATCTCTCGAAGAGCCTCTTGGACGGCTCTTTCAGCGACGGCCTCCCCGATCCCTCGGCTCTGCAACTTGGCCAACAACCGCTCACGTCCCATCGGCTGGCGAGTGAGCCGGCTCTCAATCCATCGCCCGGCATAGGCACGATCATCGAGATAGCGGAGATCGGACAATCGGCTGATCGTCTGCTTCGCCTGAGTCGCGGAAGCCCCCTTGCTCAACAAAAACTGCTCGACCTGAGCCACGGTCCGATCCCAGCGAGCCAAATACCGCACGGCAAGGTGCATCCACTCTTCGGGAGACGATGGCGGCGTCCGTTTTTTCGCACCCACAGATCTGCCGCCTACTTGTGCGCCCGCTTCTCCTCACCCTTGTCCGCCTTGGCCGCCGGCTTCTCTTCTTTGGGCTCGGCCTTTTTTGCATTGCGCGCAGGCACCCCGGCCAATTCCCGAAGCTTCGCTTCAACTTCCAGCGCCGCAGCCGGATTGTTCTTGAGAAATTCCCGCGCCGCATCGCGTCCCTGGCCGACCCGCTCCCCTTTATAGGAGTACCAGGCCCCGGACTTATCGATAATCTTCTTCTCGACCCCAATATCAACCAGTTCACCGGTCTTCGAAATACCTTCGGCAAACATGATGTCGAACTCCGCCTGGCGGAACGGCGGCGCCATCTTGTTCTTAACGACCTTGACCCGCACCCGGTTTCCCATCACATCCTGGCCTTCTTTGACTGACTCGATGCGACGGATATCCAGGCGAACCGACGAATAGAACTTCAACGCGTTACCGCCGGTCGTGGTTTCCGGATTGCCGAACATCACCCCGATCTTCATGCGGATCTGGTTGATGAAAATCAACGTCGTCTGAGACTTAGAGATCGCCGCCGTCAGCTTGCGCAGCGCCTGCGACATAAGCCGGGCCTGCAAGCCCATATGGGAATCGCCCATCTCGCCTTCGATTTCAGCCCGCGGCGTGAGCGCGGCAACCGAGTCCACCACGATCAGGTCGATTGCCCCGCTGCGGACCAGCGTCTCGGCGATTTCCAAGGCCTGCTCACCGGTATCGGGCTGGGACACGAGCAACTCATCCGCCTGCACCCCGAGTTTTTGAGCATAGGTCAAATCCAACGCATGTTCCGCATCGATAAACGCCGCCACACCGCCGGTTTTCTGCACTTCGGCAATACAGTGGAGGGTCATCGTCGTCTTGCCGGACGACTCCGGGCCGAAGATCTCAATCACTCGTCCACGCGGCAAGCCTCCGACGCCAAGGGCGATATCCAACCCCAACGACCCGGTCGAGATGGCCGGAACATCGGCGGGACGTTCATCCGTCCCAAGCTTCATGATGGCGCCCTTCCCATACTGCTTCTCGATCTGGGAAAGGGCCAACTCTAACGCGCGCTTCTTGTCGTCTTTCTCTGACATGCGTATCTCCTACAGAATTAGTAAGAATCGGGAAGGGGGATTATACCCAAGCGAGAAAAGGAAACCTAGAGCGGAATGGTGGCTAGGCGAGTAGTGACCATACGTAACATCCCGCATTCACCCCGCGAATAGTCCTGACGAGAGCGCTTCGCAAATGAATCCGCGTATGCGCGTATGATGGGTGACACGTTGCGAGGCTACGCGTACTGACCGGTGAACAGGCCCTGCGAGGGACACTGATGCAGGTGTACGAACACAACGACCCCGATTCATTGCGCACTCGGACCCATCCTTGGACCGACGGTGCCTCCAATCCTGCTCACACGTACTATGATTTTCGCGCCCGGCCGGAACTCATCCGGTCGTCGATTGAGGATCTGCAAGAATGGAGCGCCTACCCTGCCACGGAAACCTTTTACCGGCTCCTTGAATGGCTCAACGGACCGGAATCCGCCCTTGAATCCAACGACTGTGCCTTCAGCGGCGCAACCGCCACTACAAGCACAGCCCTTTCCAGACGGCTACAGTGTTCCGGCCGCCTGATGATTCTCTACCGAGACCTGTCATTGAATACATCCCCGGAGCAGATACATTGGTTGACCAACGGAGCTGCTCACGCGATGAGCGCTGTCGAACCTGAATTTGAAGGGGGCGCCATCGGGGCGACGATCACCTCGGTCAGATTTCCAACCCTGCCTGGTCCCCCGGAACGGCAACAGGGACAGCAACTCATGTTGTCGTTTTGGGCCTGGGGGGAAGATGAGGCTAAGGTCATGACCAACCTCGATCGCATCTTTTGTAATATGACCGCAGCCCTTCAAGCAGTCTCGCACGAGATCCATCGAACATCGTCAGGCACCACCCCGGACGGTTAGCCAGTCAACCTCACGCTGTCCGGCATCATCAAGCGCACCGACTACACCGCTAGGCATACTGCCCCTCGGCGAAATGAACCCCGTCCACACCGTTCGATCCTGCACTTGCACGGTGCCACGATGCCGGGTACGATCTGGCGGCATTTCCCTGAACAATGACAGTGTAAAGGAGTCCACACGTGACAAAATCGATCCTGACCGCCGCACTCACGGGGAGCCTGCTCTGTGCCGCGATCGCAGGGTGTGTCGCCGACACCTCAACACGAGACGTTGCCGGCCCCTATGCCACGTGGAATGACGTGATCCAGCGATGGATTGGTGGGACCCAGTCGGCGCTCTACCTGGAACTCGGTCCGCCGAACCTGATTCCCCAAACGCTCGCAGACGGCAACACCGAGATGGTATGGGATTTCTCAATCGATCGGATGCCGGGTCAAGCCGACGAATATCACTTACTCCCGCTGTACGGGGGCGACGTGAACTGCCAGCTCCGGTTTCTCGCCGACCCCAATGGCATCATCCAGGCAGGCACCCGCGTCGGCTGCGATTAGTCTCTTGGCGAAGCCGCGCCGCCGTGCGCGATCAGCCAGCGCCGTAGCAACTCAAGAGCCGCCTGCGACGACCGCTGCTTGACGACCGATCGATCACCATGAAAACGAAACTCTTTGGTGAGGGAACCCTCTGCCCCGCCATCGAGTCCGACATAGACCAATCCGACCGGCTTCGTCTCGGTCGCGCCGCCCGGCCCGGCAATGCCGGTGACACTCAACCCGACAGAGACTCCGGCCCTCTCGCGAATACCCTTGGCCATGGCCGCCGCCACCTCCCGGCTGACTGCGCCATGTTTCGCAATCAATACTACCGGCACACCCAACATCTCGCTCTTCGATTGATTGCTATAGCAGATCGCGCCGCGATCGACGTAGGCCGACGATCCCGGCACCTGCGTGAGCCGATGACCGATCAAACCGCCGGTGCAGGACTCGGCCAGAGCTACCGTCCGCCGCTGCTCACACAGCAACCGCCCGACCACGTCCTCCATCGCCTCGCGGCCTTCGGCAAAGAGACAATCCCGCAGCCTGGCCCGAACCTCGTCGACCAGCGAAGCCAGCCGAATACCCGATACCGACTCGGCGCCGCCTGACTTCGTCGTCAATGAGACCAACACTCCCATCGGCGAGGCCAGCAATCCCACATCGACGGAAAGCCCTTTGGGGATCAGGCCCAGCAGTTTGGCGTCGACCTCCGCCTCCGGCAGACCCCAGGTGTGAAACGTGTGTCGAATGATCGGTTGCGGAGCGGCCTGTTTCGAACGCGCGAGTTGATCCGCCAGGAACGGGATCACCGACTCCGTCATCATCGCTTCCATCTCGCGCGGCACGCCGGGAAGCGTGACGATCGTTGCCCCTTTCCATGCAAGGACAAACCCCGGCGCAGAACCGACGGGATTGGCCACCACGGTCGCGCCGGCCGGGATGGTCGCCTGCCGCAACTGCCCTTTGTTCGGCGTCCGTCCCCATTGAGCCAGGCGCGCCGTCATCCCGTCGAACGCCGCTTTTCGGCGAGCCAGTCGCCGCCCGGTCGCCTTCGCCACCGCCTCTCTCGTGCAATCGTCTACCGTCGGCCCCAGCCCGCCGGTCATGATGACGACTCCGGCGCGATTCGCCGCAGTCTTGAGCACCTGCACCATATCGGCCTGATCGTCCCCGACGATCGACTTAAACCGCACCTCAATCCCGAGCCGACCCAAGGCCTCCGTAATAAACAGCGAATTGCTGTCGGACCGTCCGCCGACCAATAGTTCAGACCCGACGGCAATCGTTTCAGCAATCACCGCACGCTGGGCAGATCGGAGAGCACGCATAGATAGCTTGTCCTGTTACGGAATTTCAGCGAAATCAAGGACGAAACTCTCCGCGCCCCCGGACGCGGGAAACACGGTGATTGTCGTCTTCGCGCGCGGATCGAATTCGTTATAGTTGAACCAGGCAACGACTTTGGCTTTGAAGCGCGGACGATCCGGCCAGGCGGCGCTGCGATTCGCCTGTCCATCGAAACGCACGGTCACCGGTTTGACCGTCTTACCGGCTTGATCGAAGACGATATAGCTCTCCTGAGCAAAGGCCGGCGTATCTCCGAAAATCACGGTACTGACTAGCATCGTCTTCGTCTCAAGAGACTGAACCACATCGGCCTCGGCGGGCTGCAGCCCCCGAAACCCCATATGCGTCGCCAATACGGAGAGCGCCCCAAGCTTGGTGATGAGAAAACCGCTCGGGTGCAACTCATCCGAAGCCCCGAACCGCGCATAAAACGTATCCGGAGCACGCCCCAGTCCTGCAGCGGCTTTGCCCTCGTCGAGTGCCGCGCGAACCTGCTCAGGACTCGGGTGACTTTCAATCGCCAGCGCTGGAGTCGCACAGAAGAGAATGAACACCGCCATACGAATGCCTATCCGTATCATGTGCGCCTCCTCCTGGACTGAAGCCGTACCAGATCGTTTTTCCACTGTCAACGAACCGCACAACGAACCGCGCGTCATGTTCTCGCACGTTGACAAAACAAAAGACGAAGTGCTAAAGAAACCGCTCTTTACATACCTGCCTTTTCAAGAAGTTATACGGAGGAGTTCCGATGTCGAGTCCCGAACAAACCGCACCAGCTCAGCCACCGAAGCGACAATTCGTCAATTTCGCATTCTATAAAGTCGATCCGGCCTGGCGCCGCCTTCCGGAAGCCGAACGCACCAAAGGG
The DNA here is from genome assembly GCF_900403705.1 of Nitrospira lenta. NCBI lineage: Bacteria > Pseudomonadati > Nitrospirota > Nitrospiria > Nitrospirales > Nitrospiraceae > Nitrospira > Nitrospira lenta. The sequence goes on from NZ_OUNR01000021.1 coordinate 12,515, forward strand.
AAAGCCGAATTTCTCAAAGCCGTGGAAGAATATGCCGGCCGTGTGCTCGTCGTTGCCTACTCCGCGGTGGGCATCCGCGGCGATTGCGACATCATGCTCTGGCGCATCAGCTACGAGCTGGAACTGTTTCAGGAAATGACCACGAAGATTCTCGCGTCAGGACTGGGCCAGTACATCACGACCCCCTACTCCTACCTGGCCATGACCAAACGATCGATCTACGTGGATCATCACACCCACGAAGGTCAGGAGAGCAAGCGCCTGACCGTCGTCCCCGGCAAGGGCAAATACATTTTCGTGTACCCCTTCCTCAAGACCCGCGAGTGGTTCCTGCTCACCAAGGCTGCTCGCCAGGGGATGATGGACGAACACATTGAAGTCGGCCACCGCTTCCCGTCGGTCAAATTGAACACCACCTACTCCTTCGGTCTCGACGACCAGGAATGGGTCGTGGCATTTGAGACCGATAAACCGGAAGACTTCCTCGATCTCGTGATGGCCTTGCGCGAAACCGAAGGATCCCGCTACACCTTACGCGATACTCCGATCTTTACCTGTATCCGTAAAACGGTGAAAGAGACGCTCGATACACTCGGCGGCTAAGCGCCCAGTTGTGCCATTTCAGAACGGCCTTCGACCATCCGGTCGAAGGCCGTTTTATTTTACCCCGTGAGCCCCCAGCAAGGTCGCGCCAGAATAAGAAACCCGGCAGCCGGCGCTGGCATTCCTCTTTGACAGCCAAATCACGCATATGTTACCTGTACGGGGTCTTCTTTCATCATCCAATCAGGTAGGATCATGGCTGATACCACCGCCCTCTATGCGCTCAGATTTCCTGACGGATCCGTGAGCTTGTATATCGACGAGCACTACGCCCAGGATCGCGGAATCGATCCGTCTAAACTGGTCCGCATCGAGATCCCCCGAGAGATGTTCATTAACGGCAGCGTGCAGGAGGTTCGCGAATACGTTGCGCTCTATTTGGAGACACACCAGCAGCAAGCCGGGAACGCCTAACCTACGCACACAGGACACACCATCGCTATGCCTTCAACTATGGCCTCTCCCCTCACCGCTGAGCTGATCCAAGACGTCATCGCGAATCTGCCGATCCAGGGCCGCATCATGCTCAAGCTGCTCCTGATCCAGCACCTGGACGTGACGCACGAAGAAATCCTGTTTATGGTGTCGGACCGCCCCGACCCCCGCTGCGTCTCCGGGAAAAAACCCATTACGACGATGACGGAAGAGTCGATCTCGGCCATGCTCAGCCGGCGAGATGAATATCGCCGCCGCGCCAGGCTCCGCCGCGAGCGCACCGGGCTCCAATGCACCGCCCTCGCCGTCCTTGCGGCTACCGCCGACAAACTCGTCGATCGAACAGCCGCACTCCTGGCTACCCGTGGCGTGTCCGCTGAGGCCATCGCGAATCTTAAGACACAAGCCCGTGTCGCCGTTCCACGCCCTGCGCTGCGCGTGCTGGAAGAACGCTGGGACAAGAACGATATCTCGGCAGAGGAATATCAGACCTATCGGCTGGCCATTGAAATGCAACTACACCTGCGCATGGCCGAGCGGTTCAGAACCAGACTTGCCCTGGCGGAGCGCGAGCGACAGACTTCCGATCAGACCACGTTGCAAGATCATGAGATCGGCCATATCTGGGGAATTCCTGCCGGCACCTTGGCCGCTCGAAAAGTAAAATTCCTGTCGCAATATCTGATGGCGCTCCAGGCCGCCTTGACCGGCACACCGGCTAACCCGAACAGCATCCCCCCGTTGGATCTCTGGAAAGACACATTGGCGACCCTGTCCCGCACCCCGATTGAACGCTCCATCGCCGCCTACGATGGTCTGGAGCAAACCGAGTCCGCTTTGATCGAAAAGCTGTCGGCCTATGTCGTCGGCGCGGTGCCTGAACCGATTGAAGTCAAGTTCTGGAATTCACTGGTCTACGGAGCAAGCTCCAATGCGATGCATAGCGAAAACACCCGGACGTTATTCGGATTACAGCGACTCGTCTCCATTCAACAGGACACCGACACCAGCCCCGAAGCGCTCGATGAAGACCTGCTGAAACGGACCACCCCTCGCCCGAAACTCGATAACGCCGCGCTGGGGGATTCGTCGGAACAGAAGCTGGAGATCACCGATCTCCAGAAGCAGATTTTGCATAACTTTATCGGAGAAGACGCCAGCGGCAAAGCCTCGGATAAGTGGTAGCGACAGACGATCTTGCGAATTGCGTTCGCTCAGGTATAATCAGGCTCAACTATGCCGACACAACCTGCCAGAGGTCTCAGCTTCTTCGTACTACTCGCTGTGCTGCTGTCAGCAACCCTGACGGTCGGCACCATCAGCGCGCCTCCGGTCACCTCGGCGGCAAGTCTGCTTGAAATCGCCGAGCTGTTGGCACACCCTGAGCAATACGATCATCAAGACGTCGTGGTAAGCGGGGCCGTCACGAACGTGCAGCTCGCCACCAACCGCCAGGGGCAACCGGCCTACGGGTTTCTCTTGAAAGACCAGGCCGGAACGCTCAAGGTGATCAGCCTGGGCCAGGCCGAGGTTCATGAAGGCGACCAAGTCATTGTTGAAGGCGTCTTCAGCCGCCTGCGCCAAGTCGGCCGCTCGATCGTCTACAATGAAATTAAGGCGCTCTCGGTGAAGCCGCTCAACCGCTTGAATCCCGACCTTGTCGGATAGTTGATCCACTCCCCGCGCAGAAAAATCCATCGCGGTTCACCATCCATGTTACACAAACTATCTGACCAGATCTCAGCCTCTGAACGGACATCACACCGGACCGAGCCCAGCATGCTCCACCTACTGGCGATTGCCGCAGGGATGCTGGGACTGGCGACCGTGACTGGCTGTGCAACCGCCGCCACCGTCGGTGAATATCCGAATCAACAAAAAGTTATTGGTAAATCAAAAGCCGAGGTCCTCGCCTGCGCGGGCAAACCGGTCAAAGAACAAACTCGCAACGACGTTGTCCTCCTCCAATATTACCGGGAGGCGCCGATCCTAGAAGAATCCCAGCCGGTAGGGAAAGGTAGCATGTCGACGAACCGGCATGGCTGCTGGGCCACCGTGGTCCTGACAGACGATCGCGTTACCGACGTACGCTATCGATTCGCCCCCCCGAGCATGGACGCCTCCAACGACTGCGAAGCCATCTTCGACCCCTGCGCGCCGTAGCCGCCGCCATCCATCAACTTTGAGTTTCCGCCTAGCCGTGCGCCGAGAATCATGGTACTCCTACCCCATGCTGGCGCTGCGCCGATACCTTGCATGCGTACTCACTCTGTCGCTTCTCGCGTGTGGCCTGCCCGCCGTCGCCCTGGCGCTGGAAAAGTACGGCCGTCCTCTGCCCTCGATGGACGATCCCAATGACACGGACCGGGGGTCCGAAGAGAGTCTCTTCGCCGGCTATCTATTGACCGGCGCATTTGCCAAGAACCCGTCCTTCGCCGCCCGGCCAGACAACAGCGGCCTCGTCGGGCTGCGCCATATGATCCACCTTGAAACAGACCTCTATAAACAGTATCTGACCTTCTATACAGACCAGAATTTCTTTTCCGATCGAACAAACGGCTGGATCGAACTCAGTGAATGGGATAGTACCTACGCCTTCACGGGCGTCGTCGATCATTTTTCCTGGCGCCTTCAATATGAACGGGATGCGCCGCTCGATCGCCGAGGCATCAAGCAGGCCTATGCTGACGGCATGATCACGGCCAAGCTGCAATCGGCCCAGGACATGGCCTGGTGGCGGAAGCTCTTTCCCAACCAGAGCCTGACGATGTACGCAGGAGCCGGCTGGTTGTTTCATAACAGCAATTACTTCGCCCGGCCCGATAATACCGGGCGAGCCCTCTTTCGTTACGTAGCCCACGCAGACCTCGATCTCTACAAAAACAAAGTCGTCCTCTACGGGGACGTGAATTTCTTTACCGATCGGGACGGCAGCAATCAGGCCCAGCCGACGGAAATGGATTGGATCGTGGGGCTCGCGTTGCGCTGGCGTGACATGGAACTCGCCGTCTACCACGAGCAAGACCAGCCGCTGGACAAGCCTGGCCTGACCCAGAAGTATCTGGCCGTGCAAATGCGCTTTTCGTTTGATGTGTCGAAGGAAGACTTAGGATTGAGCCGGATGAAATCGGTCACCGGCAGTCATTGAGGCAACTTCAGAATCCACGTCATCAGCCGGTCCGACCACCGGTCCGAGAGCAGCTTGATCATCAGCGCACGGACCTTCGCATCCCTTCCGACAAGATACCGGGTCTTCGGACGGGAGGCCGTCAAGGCATGCACCACGGCATCCGAAACGGCATCGGGGGAAATCGCCCGCGCCGCCGCCTCAGCCACGCGCGTCCGGACTCCCGCGATCACTCCGGCATATAACGTCTTCAATTCTTCCGACGTGACCGACTCCAGTTCTTCGGCCTTCGCACCGGACTTCGTCCAGATCGGCGTGGCAATCGCCCCCGGCTCCACAATGGAAACCTGAATTCCCCACTGCTGCACTTCGAGGCGCAGGGCATCCGTCAATGCTTCCAACGCAAACTTCGAGGCCGAGTAGGGGCCCATCACCGGCATCGCCGCCCGCCCCGCTATCGATCCCATGTTGACGATGCGCCCGCGCCCTTTGCGAAGCAGCGGAAGGAACGCCTGGGTCACCGCGACCGGCCCGATCACATTTACCTCAAGCTGCCGGCGCAGATCGGCAATCGGCACGGCCTCCAGCGGACCGGCCACCGCAATGCCCGCGTTATTCACCAATCCGGCCAAGCCGCGAGGCCCGACCTGCTCGGCAATCTGCCGCCGCGCCCGTTCGATCGAGCCCGCATCGGTGACATCGAGTAACATGGGCTGGAGCCGAGCCGAGCCCTGCGCCCGCAGAGATTCACCATCCTCGATCCGACGCACTCCGGCCAGCACCGTAAAGCCAAGCCGGTCGAGATGCCACGCGCAGGCCGCCCCGATGCCGGTCGACGCCCCGGTTATGACAATGGCTCGATCAATCGGCGGACTCATTCTCCTCCTTCTCGCGCATGAGCACTGCGATATCCCAACTCTTATTCCGGTGCGGAATTGTATCCGGCGCCCTCGAAAGACACAACGCCGGAATGGGCCCAAGAGGCCGACAAGAAGAGCCTCGACGGACTAGGCGGCTCGTCTGAACGGTACCCTTACATCAGGCGGACGTTTTATCTCTGATGGACCTTTCATCTCAGCCCGATGCCGATGCTCCGCATCGCTTTCTCCCGCCAGCGACCACGCCACCAACCACACAAGCGCACCGATCGTCACCAGACCAATCAGTATGACCATGACATCCCTCACAATCTTCCGGCAGGCTCATCCCATCCCCCGAAGCCAGCCGGCGTTCGACGGCTGGCTGGCGCAGGCCGCCCCCTCCTGCCAGCCAGCCTGTTATATCGCCCCTTATGTCGACAGACGATAGACCCAACGATCACGCTCGCGCCGTAAGTCCGCCTGCGCTCGTGCCTCCCGACCCATGGCAGACAGCCTCAACCCACTGAAAAACACCAGCGCCATCCCAATCATCGCGGCAAACAAATACCCGAGTGGAACCCCAGGCCAAACCATCGCCTGTTCCGGCGCCTGCACCACGGCCCCTACCGCCGGCATCGTGCCTGCCAGTAGGACCTGATCGGCCGATTCCGTCATCGTTGCCGCACGATCGACCGCCGCCAGCAACGTCCCGAGCTGATATTGATTCACGCCCCACGCCTCTTCCAGCCCGGTCCTGGCCTGAGCCACATGAATAATCGCCAGGCCCAACTGCTCCTGCACCGCAGCCGCCCGAACGGCATAGTCCAGTCCGGCCTCCACAATCCAGCGACCGAGCAACGGTTGCCATGTCGCGATGAATGCCCCATGCATACGCTCTCCCAATAACTCCGCAGCGCCGATCATGTCGCGATTGTACGGAGCGTGCGCGTGATTCGCCGACAGGATCCCGCTAAGCACGCCACGCCTGGTCCCATTCACGATGGAACGCCCCATGACCGCCTGGGCGCGAGCCGCGTGATCATCCGGCATCGTCGCCGCACGGTCCATGATAAATCCAAGGGGGCCCCCGGGCATGGATTGCAGACTATAGTGTGCGAGCAACGCCTGGTCCCATTCCAATATCGCCTGGGCCGTAATGCGATCGCTCTGTCGTTGCAGGATTGTACGATCGACGATGGCTTTCCCCAGGGCAGGCTGCAACCACACCATCCCGTCCACTGAACTGAAAAATGGCTCACTCATCGCAGGCGGCGCGGCAACAAGGAAGGTGCCGGTCGTAGCCACGAAGAAAAACAGCGCGCCGAAGACAATGGCGCACAGGCCAAAGCCAACGATGATGTCGATACCGCTATAGCGATAGGTCATGACAACCTCCTTTCCGCCTCGGGCAATCAGGCCGTTGGTGGTGCGCCACAGGCCTGTGGACCCGATTCGGATAACGCGATGTGGAGAAGCGGCGCCAAAAATGGCACCCGCTACGCGAGTCGCTGCATGACTGGCCGTTCGTCCGCTTGAGAGAGAGCCAACCGCCCGTCTGGTGGAATGAAAACACCCGGCAGGTCCGGACCGCTGGATTGAAGCTCCACGGAGGACCATAGCACCACCTACAGAATGAGGCGACTGCGAGAAGTTAGTATGAGCCTACGCCCCCGCCCAAACCTGATGCAAGGGCAGGCAGAGTCAGGCTAGGAGCCGGTCTACGCGAACAGTCTCTCCCCATTGATCCACGCTCAGCCTATGCATCTACGCAAACTCCGCCGTGTCGATGAGAGTCGGAGACATAATCGAACGATAGGCCGCAATACAGTTGAATCAGGAAATGAACCGTACAGCATCCGCTGAGGTTCCTGTCCCTGATTCAGAACTCCATCGAATCGATATGAGGGTGTGGGAAGGGTCTTTCATGAAAAATATTTTCATGAGCCCACGCCATCGAATCACCGGCGCAACTCAAACCACACGTCCGGCTCCTCCTCTTCCGCGCGCCTTCAATAGAGCATCGGACACTCAGAATAGCCGAGTCACCGACAGTCACTGGTACGCCAGCCATCATTCCACAGACAATCGAAGAGCCGGAAATGAGCTCCAGTAAACGCTCAGCGCCGATCGCATTGCACACCGCAGGCACAAAACGATCGTCTGAAGCCGCACTCCAGACGAAGCAACTCAGATATGCGCCCTTGTCTCAGCCAGCCTTCGCTCCTCCACAAATGAGCGAACCACGGGATGCGGACGCCCCATCCATTTTTCACATGACCGACAAAATCCGAGCGGAAGTAATTTACTCGCCGCGCAATCTCTGCTATACCTGTCACATCGACTCACAACTTTTTACATCGAAGGGGGGTGAAGTACTCATGGCCACGAAGAAAGCAGCAGCGAAGAAGCCTGTAAAAAAGGCTGCCGCGAAGAAGAAGAAGTAGTCGCACCATGAGGAGGCGACGGTCACGTCGCCTCCTCGCCTCTCTCCCCCCCCCGCATTCTCTCAACCCCGACTCCCGCAATTCCGAAACGCAGTTCGAATCAGATTTCTCCATTCACTTTTTCTTCGACATGTTTCCGCCGACTCGATCGTCGCCCCCTTCATCCGATCACACCTCTCCATCAGTGACTCTCCCTCCATGTCCCGTCCACTACACCCCGAAAGCTCCCAACCGATTCAGCATCGAACACTCTCGACCGCGTCTTGTCGAACCCGCCAGGGAATCCTAGTGCAATAGAATGCAGAGAGAGGGTTCGGATCAGAAACCAGATAGATGAACTTACTGCGGGGAGAAGAGCTGCCTCTTGCTGGGGAACTGGCAGAGATGAAGGAAAGTGGGGCAAGAATGCCACAACACAAAAAAAAGGGGAGGTGATGGCCACATCACCTCCCCGACTTCCGACCGCCGGGTGAAGACCCATGGCGACCAAGAAAGCAGCAAGGGGATTTTAGCACGAACGGGCCAGAGAAAACACGATAGAAAAATACTTAATTTTTCATCGTATTTTCAATCTGTTAGATTAACATGGCCGAATAATTCCGTCTTGAACGAAGAAGAGAATGCAGAACTGACTCTCAGGTTCTCGCCAAGGACCTGAGGCCGGAACTGCACTCCCAAAATACAGGCCGAGGTCATAACGAGACGATTTGGAGTAGAATCCAGACCCGATAGAGGCCTATTGCTTGGAGATCGGCTGAATGCTCTTAACACCGGAAGCTCAACGTCGGAACCAACGACAAGCACTCACAGCAACCCTCCTGGTAGCCGGAACGGCAGGATGGCTGACCTGGCTCATTCCTCCGCTATGGCCTCTGCTTGGACTCTCTCCCGTCACCTACTGGTGGGTACGGCGGCCCTACGTTCGTCGAATGACGATACTGCGGCAACCGTTTCCCGGAGAGCAGGAGGAGATACTTCGTACACATGTGGCTTTTTTCCTAGCACTCGATGAGCCGGGCAAGATCAGGTTCCGGCAACTGATGCAAATCTTTCTCGATGAAGTTCAGATCACCGGCATTCGCACTGATGTGGACGAAACCGTTCGCGTATTGGTTGCAGCGAGTGCCGTCATCCCGGTCTTTGGATTCCATGACTGGGAATACCATCGGCTGCGTGAAGTGCTGATCTATCCGGATGCCTTCGATGACGCCTATCAGACTCGCGGCGGGTCGAACGAACACATTCTGGGCATGGTCGGCCTACATCATTTGAGCGGGGTAATGATTCTCTCAAAGCCGGCGTTACTGGCGGGATTTTCTTCGCAACCCGGCACACAGAACGTGGGCGTGCACGAATTTGCGCACCTCGTCGAACAAGAAGCCGGCGAATATGGGCTGCCGCCTGAAGTTCCCTGGATGGCGGTTCGGCAGTGGGCCAGGTACGTGGCCCGGGAACTGGCCCACCCTTCTTCCCGCCGTACCCATATCAACAATTATGCCTATACGAACGAACACGAATTCTTCGCAGTGCTGGCCGAGTACTTCTTCACTTCACCCGACCTATTGAAACAACGCGATCCCGCCCTCTATACCCTCTTGCGAGACCTCTTCCATCAGGACACCGAAGCGCTCCTCCCCACCCTCCCCTGGCGCCGTCGGGGACTCAGCCGCAACGCACCCTGTCCCTGCGGCAGCGGGGACAAATATAAACATTGTTGTTTGAAGAAGGCGGGAACAAACAGCAGGAGCACAGAATCCAAGGCCAACGCCCCAAACACACAGACAAACGCGCCTCCTCAGGATACGGACACGCCCTTCACCACATAGTGCGGCACGAAGCGGCTCTGGTTCCCATGGATCAACCCGCGATCCTCTCGAATACCAATCCCCGCCGGCTCATCCCCAATCACCCAGGACCCAATGACCGGATGCCATCCCTCAAATGCCGGCAACGACACATACTGTTGAAAGACTGAGGTCTCCGCATCATAGGGCCCGGGTGTTGTCAGCACCTGATCCCCGTTCACAATCGAAATATTGGCGCCTTCACGCGACCAAAATGGTTTCCGGACATAGGCGGTGCAATCCCCTGGTCCTGAACAGAAGGCGGGCAATAGATTCTGGTGATCGGGATACCACTCCCACAACAATGCCAACAGACCTTTGTGACTGAGCACCTGTTTCCACGCCGGTTCCAGTACCAGCATCGAAGACCTGGATAGGTCCACGGCAAAGGCGTCCTGACAGAGCCATTCCCAGGGATAGAGCTTGAAGAGCACCGAGATGGGTTCGTTGCGGCCATCCACGAACCGCCGACGGCCTGGCACCCACCCGACCTGCTCAATGGGCAGCGTCTGCACCCGCCACCCGGCTTGAGTCGCCGTATCGGCCAGATAGATCACCGTCTGCCGGTCTTCGTCACTCTGATCCAAGCAGACCAGATGGAGCAGATCGGATGAGGCCTGTCCTCGAATTGCTCCCCACTGCCCGATCAACCGCTCATGCAGGCTATTGAATTGATCCGCCTCCGGACAGATCTCTCGCTGCCATCCCCACTGCCCGACCGCCGCTTCAATCAAAGAAGTCGGCGTATCGGCGTTGTACTCCAGCAGTTTCGGCACCCCCACCCCGTCATACCAAAAATCAAACCGTCCATAGAGCGACGGCTCCTGCCGCTCCCACGACTCAATGATGCGCGGTCGCCAACCTTCAGGAATCCGGAGATCGGCAAAGCGATCCTCGCGGATGATCCGCTCAACCGCATCGACACAGAGCCGATGCAGTGAAACCGTGGCGGATTCCAGGCAATCGATCTGTTGTGGAGAAAACTCATAGGCCACATCCTCTCGCCAATACCCTCCATCCTCACTGTGATAGGTGAGACCAATCCGGTCGAGTTGCGCAGGCCAATCAGCTCGCGGCGGCATCGCACGGCGATACATACCTATCGCCCCTCTTCCGGTTTATAGAATGATCCGCCGGTCCGGCCAAACCCGCCTCTTTCACACTCGTCCATCACCCCGTCATCAGGAATGCCGTTGGCCGGGCCGGGATCCGGCATCGTATCGGCACGATGCCCGGCCGCGATCCAGACCATCTCCCCCATGCCGTCGGCTATCGCCGCCAGACTCACCCGCACCTCAATTGATTGCCGCAGACGAGGAGCCACCACACCGGGCAACGGCCCATCCGGCCATTTCTTTACCATGGAGACCTTTCACACAAAAAAACAGGAAAACAAGGAAGGGACAGAGAGGCGGACTGACGCTCACAGCCTACGGGAACATCTTACACGGATTCTCGACAGGCAAGGTGGGCCAAATGCACGAACGTGCTGAGGGAAATCGACAGACTCGATAACCCGGTTCTTCCCGGTGCGGGAACCGTTACGAAACGCCCAGCACGTCTCGGAAGACTCCGGCAAGATCGTGGAGTGCGTTCTCTCCGTCGCCGACATAGACCGAGCCGTGCATCGTCGCCAGGGGATTGGGCTGGAGCGCTGCCAGCCGTTTCAACGTCGTATTCATGAACAGATCATAGAGGATGGGTCACGCCACAAAAACGACTAAGAAGCGGCGTGACCAGCGGATGCAATCCCGTCGGTTCTCGAATAAACCGCCTTCTCGATCCCGTTACTGTTAAGATGACACAGCTCATTCCGTTAGTCTCTCGCATTGATTGAAAGGAATCGCACTTGAATACAACAAAAGTCATCGCATCATGCATCGTACTTGCGCTCATCGGAACTCCGGCCATCTCCTTGGCAAAAGCCAGAGGCGGATCCGGCGGAGGCTTTTCCGGCGGGTCACGGAGCAGCAGCGCCTCAGGCAACATCGGCAGCCGCGGTTCACGCACCCACGACCAGAACGGCGCCCAGCCGATTCAACAGTCGGCGACCCCAAAGCCGGCCACAGCCACCCCGCCATCGACCGCAACAAGCCCGTCCCCCGCAGCCCAGCCGACACCGGCATCGCAACCATCCTTCTTGCAGCGCAATCCCCTCCTGGCCGGGATCGCCGGCGGCCTCGCCGGATCCTGGATCGGTCACATGCTCTTCGACGCCACGGAGAGCAGCGCAAAAACCAACGAAGCCGGCGACGCCGCTACTCAGACAGCCGGCGCATCCAGCAACAACGGCCTGCTCCTTTTCCTCATGGTCCTCGGAGCCGCCGCCGCTTATTATTTCCTGAAAGTCCGGCGAACGCCCGCCCCAGTGTTGTCCGGCATCACGCGGAGCAGCGCCGTCACCGGAAGCCTCTTGGCAGAATCCTCAACCGCCACCTTTCGGCCCGCGACGACTGATCTCGATATCACCATCGCGGACAAAGCAGCCTTTCAGCAACTCCTAACCGACATTCAGACCGCCTGGAGCAAGCAAGACCTGGCCGAACTGAAACACTTCGTCACACCGGAAATGCTCACCTACTTCAGTACCGCCTTAGCCGAGAATGTCAGCCTGGACATCGAAAACCGTGTGGAAGATGTCGTACTCGGACGAGCGGACGTCCGGGAAGCCTGGACCGAAAGCGCGATGCAGTACGCTACGGTGGGGCTTCACTGGAGCGCCCGCGACTATACCGTCTCAACCAAGAAGCAACGTGGAGAGCCGGGCTATCTCATCGAAGGCAGCGACGAGACACCGGCCGAGTCGAGTGAAGTCTGGACCTTTGTGCGATTCCAGAACGGCAAGTGGCTCCTGTCAGCGATCCAACAGTAACCAGTAGCGGAACACGGCAAGGCCGGCGGATCACCCGCCGGCCTTCTGCCAGATACACGGAGTCACGTAGTAGGCAACGAAGGAGAGGAGCACCCCGATGACCGCGCCGAAGAGATTGGCCACATAGAGTCCGGCAAAGGGAGACAGGAACACAATCAGAATCATCGTCAGCGCGAGAGACCGATGGCCTTCATAGAACTGCCTGCGGCGCTCAGAGTTGAAGTATCCAGTGAAGGATGTGTCAGGGCGAATGGGCATAATTGCAGCAGGGAAAGAATCGAGCACTCGGCGTGGGCCCCGGAACGAAAAGACCGCAAGAACCGATGAGCGTCCTGGCAATATGGACACCTTCTCTCATAGGCACACCAAACCCGTCCTCGCGTCTCACTCCCGATAGGCAAAAGAAATCATCGGGGTCCAGTGCTCGTTCCCATACCCATCGATAAAACAGGCCCGTCCTTGTAACAGCTCCCCCTTCTGCCTGACCGGAGGAAGAATCAGCCAATCCGCCCGCCCTTCCGTCAACCCGCGTGACGGAATATCGGTATGACCGTATAGATACCCCTGAGCCTGTCGTACGAGGATATTTCCTTCAACCCGGTGGGACGTGGGGATGAACCAATACCGGGCCCCATAGACCACCAAAGAGGTCTTCGGCACCAAGACCGGCTCTGCGCTGATATTCGTAAAGAAAAACTCCCCGACCACCTGCATGCAGGGCGCGCCGTCCTTCTGCCCCATCTCCCACCACACATTGGCGGCCTGCGCCGGCAACACGACCAGCGTGCGTTTCGGCACCTTCCAATAGACCCGCGCCACGCGCGCATTGAGCGCATCCAACCATCCGCTCATCCTCAGCTGCCAGAGGCGATACAGACCGCGGGTCAGCACGACCAAACAGACAACCGCCCCGATGAAAGCCAGGAATTGATCCAACCCGTCAACCATACCCATGCATCCTAGAGAAAACCCCGGCACCCGCTTCTCTCAAACCGGAGACGAAACCGCCGGGGGAATGTCCATACCAATTCTGCCTGCGGCCTGGCAACAACTATTTCGCCGGACGATGACGCTCACGCCGAATGAGCCTTGCACAAACTTGGAGTACCCCTCGAACCAGACGCGTACCCCAGTCACCACCCTCATTAGCGCGGAAGCTCGTCCGACAAGAGGCGTTGTGCTTGAGTAATCGCCTTCAGCAAGGCAGTGCGTTCCTTGTGTCGTTGCTTCGAGGCCGGCACGCCCGCCACAAACCGTTCCGCCGCAGCCGTCAGATTCTGCAGCATTTCGGTCACATCCTCTGACGCAGGAACTTGCGACATCGACGCCGCACGGGCCAGCGCGAGCCTTCGCCGGGGCCCCACATACATCTGCGGCGCAACCGGATTATCCTTTTCCAACTCAGGCCGTCGAAATACTCCCATGATTCCCCCTCCTCACGATCAGGCAATGAGCAATGACGCCCACTGTACTTGATTCCCAGCGAGAATGACATTGGGGGGCAAGAGGCCTACCGCTCCATCACGGCATTCTGACTCTCCTCATTCATCGAGCGCCCCTCATCATGCGTGGCAGGTTTTACGGTCGACGGATGCTTCTTCACTTCCGACGGCGCGGCGGGACGAGAGCCGGAGGCCCCGCAGCCGGTCACGACAAACAGGAACAGAGAAAGAACGAACGCAGTCAGACTCGACATAATGGCCTCCTTGAACCGAATAGCAGGTGGCGTGCGCCTGAGTCTCGCATGGAAAGGGGAGATCAGTCGAACGGAGGCGATGCCTTTGGAATGTCCGGCTATCTGCCGGTCTTGCTCGATCCAATTGCCACTCGATAGAGAGCCCCAGCTACCAGCGCGACGATCATCAGCCCAGGCCAGCCGCCGAACGGCGGCACATCGAAGAGAGTAAAGGGATCGGCACCGAGGCCTGGCCAGAGCGCGGTCAGCGCAATCGGGATCGCGAGCATGATTCCCATGAGGGCTTCACCCGTAATCAACCCGGCGGCGAAGAGCAGCCCCCGCCGCGAGGGGTCATCGCCCCACCCGGCCGCCCGTTTCACCAGTTCCGCGATCACCCCGCCCGCGAAAATGGCGGCGGAGAGCTTCAACGGCAGATACACGCCCAGCGCTACGGCGAGTACCGGAAGCCGGAAGTCGCTGCCGCGCCGTTCCAGCAGCCGGTCCGCGAATATCACTAGCACGCCGATCGCCGCGCCCAGCCCCACGAGCGGCCAGGGCAGCCCGGCACCGAACACGCTCCGCGTGAGACTCGCCATCAGCGTCGCTTGCGGGGCGCTCAACGGATGCGGATGCGCGACCGTCGGCTCGCCGATCCCATACTTAGCCTGCAGCAGCGACAGCACCGGCACCAACACCACGGCACCAGTCACGACGCCGACCACCTGCATCACCTGCTGCTTCCAGGGCGTCGCCCCGACCAGATGCCCCGTCTTCAAATCTTGCAGATTGTCGCCCCCCATCGCGGCGGCGCAACAGACGACCGCCCCAATCACCAGCGCCGCTGCCGGTCCGGCCGGATGTCCGGCCCCCATGAACAGCACGAGCAGGAGCGCGGCCAGCATGATCGTCGCAATCGTCACGCCCGACACCGGATTGCTGGAACTCCCCACCAGGCCGGCCATGTACGCGGCCACCGACGAAAATAAAAATGCCGCGACGACCATCACGAGCGTCATCAGAATGCCGATCATCGGATTGTCCACCACCGTCGTATAGATCCAGGCCATCGGGATCAGTGACAACCCAAAGGGCACCACGATCCACCAGAGCGACGCATCCTGTTCCGTCCTTGGCACCACCGTACTACCGCCGGACGCGCGCGATGCGTTATAACTGGCCCGGAGCGTCTGCAGACTCTGCCACACCGGCTCACGCAATCGCGTCAGCGTCCAAAGTCCTCCGGTCAGCATCGCCCCGATGCCGACGTAGCGGATCTGCCCGCTCCAGATCGCCATCGCCGCCGCCAGTCCCGTCTTGTCAGGCGGCAGGCCATGCAGCAGCCCATAGGCAGGCAGCAAAACCAGCCAACCCACCACACCACCGAGGAACACCACCACCGCCGTCGGCAGGCCGATGATAAACCCCACCGCCAACAACGCGGGCGAGAGATTGATCCCCGCATACATCACCGTGCGCCCGACCGTCGCAGCCCCTTCCAGCGCCTCCGTCCACAGGCGTAACCCGCTCTCGCCGAACTTCACCGCCCCGCCAATGAGCGCCGCCGACAACAGCGCCCGGAAATCGCCGGCCGAATGATCCTGTCCGGTCGTGCTTCGACCAGCCGCCGCGACCTTCAAGACCTCCGCCGTCGCCACCCCTTCGGGAAATCGCAAACGCGCCGTCACGATCAACGCCCGCCGCAACGGAATGGTAAAGAGCACGCCGAGCAATCCCCCGACCGTGGCAATCAGAACTGTCTGCCAGTAGTCGAAGACAGACCAATAGCCCACCAGCAGCAGCGCAGGAATCGTGAAGATAACCCCGGCCGCCAGCGCCTCGCCGGACGACGCAGCGGTTTGAACGATATTGTTTTCGAGGATGTTCGACTGCCGAAACAGGCGCAGAATCGCCATCGAAGCGACCGCAGCAGGAATCGAAGCCGACACGGTCATGCCGGCAAAGAGGCCCAGATAGGCGTTCGCGGCAGCCAATACGGCCGCGAGGATCACCGAGAGCACGACCGCTTTGAAGGTGATTTCAGGAAGCGACGCGGAAGCAGGTACGAGGGGCTGGTCGTCTTTCATAAGCCAGGTCGAACCGGGAAGACCGCGACCATACGATGAACCCGCATGCCGGTGGAAGACGAACTGCCGACCGATGCAACAGCGGTCCCATCATAACCCAGCGCAGAAAAAACGCAACCGAACGGTTCGAATACGGGCAATCGGCGGAAGGTCGGCTCGTCACTCAAGACCCAGCACCTGGTAATACCAAGGAGTGCGTTCTCTCGCTTCATTCCACGTATTCAGTGTTACCCGAATAACTGTTCCAATAACTGTTCACGAGTGATATCGAAATGTGCGGCCACATCGGCAAGAATGGCGGAGAGGGTACCGATGCGAAGCGGCGTATGCTGGGGAATTGTAAGATGATGCTCCCCATGCTCGTAGGTGGTGAGTCGAAGGTGACTGCCAGCTTGGCGGGTGGTCGAGTAACCGAGCTTGCGAAGGGCCTGTGCGAGATCGCTTCCGGACAGATCGCGGGGAAGCCTCATACGGCGATGACTTCCTCCCGCACATGGTGAAGGCGGACGACCTTCGGCGCCTGACCCTCCTCAAAGTGACAGCGGACAGCTTCACGGACTTTCTCCGGCAATTCAGCCAGGGTGTCCGCTTCTGTAAAGATCGACTCCCCGAGCGCGCGCGCAATATACCCGCCCTCAGGAGCCTCTTCCACGACAAAAATCAATTCACTCATAGCCATCTCTCATCAAGACCTGTGATGCACACATGGTAGTCCCGCGCACACTCAATGTCCAGCCTGCAACGGCTTAAGGACTTCAGGAGAGCACTTAAGACCAAGCACTCAGTCGAGGTGGGACCCACACAAGTAAAAGATTCTGATTCCGTTGCTCAGAACCAGCGGGAATTTCTTTGAGACTACGGTCGGGTCATGGCAAAATCCGCGCCTCATCGCACGAGCTTCTTTTTGATGGCAGCCAGGTTCTCAGGGGTCGATCGCACCCGGACCGTCAGGCCCTCGGCATCATAGGCTTCGGACAAGATACGCATCCTGGCGCGGATGTCGGCCATGACCCCTTGCGCTGTGAACGGAATCAGCAATTCCTCGTCGATCATATCGCTCTCAAAGTACCCCATAATGCGGTCGCGTAACGCCTGCAGATCTTCTTTGCTTCTCGTCGAAAGCAGAAAGGCGTCGGGATATTCCGCCTTCAAGGCCGCGAGCTCGTCCGGTCCAAGGCGATCTCGTTTATTCAGCACCAAGAGGTTGGAAACATCCGTGGCGCCGACTTCGGCTAATACCTTCCGCGTAACGTCGAGTTGTGATCGAAAGGAGGGATCTGACGCATCGACGACAAACAGCAACAGCGAGGCACTGGCGGCTTCATCCAGCGTCGACTTGAAGGACGCCACGAGGTCATGCGGGAGTTTCTTGATAAATCCGACCGTATCGGACATGAGCACTTTGGGGCGCGTGTCAGGATACAACGGCCGAATCGTGGTATCGAGCGTGGCGAACAGCTTGTCGGCCACGAGCACCTCGATGCCCGTCATCGCGCGCATCAGCGAGGATTTTCCGGCATTGGTATACCCGACGAGCGCGACGGTCAATTCGTGTTCCCGTCTCGCGCGGCGCGTCTGATGCTCGTCCCCAATCGCCGCCAATTCCGCCCTCAGTTCTTTCATGCGATCACGGATCCGACGCTTATCGAGCTCCAGACTCGTCTCCCCGGCCCCTTTGCCACCGACGCCCCCGCCCTGCCGCTCGCTGCCGCCGCCGGTTTCACGCAAACGCGGCGCGAGATAATTGAGCCGCGCGATCTCCACCTGAAGCCGGGCCGCTCTGGTTCGCGCGTGCCGGCTGAAAATCTCAATGATGACTCCCGTACGATCGAGCACCGGCACGCCGGCGGCACGTTCAAGATTTTTCAATTGTGACGGCGACAGATCACAATCCACGATGACGATCTGCGCCTGTTCGCGAGGACCCGGTACAGCCTCGATCGTGTCATCCGATTCGTCGTCTTCTAACTCGTCCGTGACGTCCACCTCCGCCGATTCGAACTTTGACGCCGCTTTGTGCTTCGGCCGTTCAAACGCCGACTCGATTTTTCCAGAACCACCGGTCCACAGTGCCAATTCGGCAAGTTTGCCCTGACCCAGGACCGCCGCATACTTATCGGAACTACGTTTTTGCGTCACCTGGCCCACGACATGGTGCCCGAGGGTTTTCACCAGACGGGTGAGCTCTTGCAGCGAACTCTCCAGCTCCTCCCCGGTCACACGAGGAGTGCGGATCGCCACAAGAACGGCATTCGATTGTGCGGGCTTCGACATCGCTGGCTTTTCCTTGAATACAAGTGGGTGAGGAGTTTTTTATTTTAACAGGGACATTCGTGTGAAGGCGAGCACGCAACGCTCAGCACGGTGCCTCGCCATCAGCGATGTGGGGAGAACTGATACTCAGAGGCGGGTGTGGCTATGAAGCCCCCGCCTCTGTCTGCTTCGAATGGCCCACCCTATTCCCGATGAAACATTCTTCGCAGCCGTGAAATATCGCCGTCTTCTCCACCCAACCGGTGCAGCATCCGGTGGCAATTCGCACAGACCGTAACGAGGTCCTGGCTTGACGGCACCACACTCTCCTCCAACTGTGCCAGCGGAAGCACATGATGCGCCTCCGCAAAGCCGTTCCCGATCTCGCCATAGACTTCTCGAAACGACATTTCACAGACCTGGCATCTGAACTGATCCCGCCGGAGACAGTGCTCAACCGAGAGACGGTCCTGTTCACGGGCCAGATGCTGGCGCACGGCATGCCGGTTGACGACTCGCACGTAGTCCTGCTCTCGGTCACTCTCGCGCGGCGGCGCGTCGGGCTGCCGGCTCTTGATGACACTCTCAAAAAACCCCGTGGCCTGCCCCACAAGGATCCGGATGTTCTCCGAGTCCTCCGGAAGCATCGATCCGAACTGCCCGAAATAGGAATACTCGCTCTCACTCTCATGGAATTCTTCATAGATCGGCCGGTCATATTCGCTGGAGCCTAACGGTTTCTTGAGCACAGAGTCTGTTCGTGAGCCGGTGGCGAGTCTCATGTCCTTTTCATTCAATTGCCGAACGGACCGAAGCGACTCCGGCAAGACGGCGATTCTCCTCCGGAGCTTGTCCGCTTGCGCCGCATAGAACCCGTACCACAGTCTCCGCTGCCCTTCGCGAGCCCATTCGCAGTACCAGACTTCCAATCTCGGCTCCCCCAACCCCAACGATCCCAGCTCCACACGCCACCCGTTGGTGTGAGACTCTTTCAGCGGCAGCTTGGTGCGCAGCCGGATCAATCGGCCAAGACGTCCCGACAGCTCCCGATGCAACTCGTCCGCAACCAACTTCAGGCGCTTCATATCCTCCACATCTCGCACGGCATCTCCCATGACAACTCTCCTTCACCACACCATGTAACAATGGAACATGAACTGACCCGCGCCATTCCGACCTCGCCGAGCCACCGCAGTGACCATCCTGACGAGACCCGCCAGAACCAGTCCAGCGCACTCTATCCTATTCTCAAGCTGTTGTGGCCCTCACTCTCACCATTGTTTTCCCGCCCCCAGTTACAGAATATTTACCCTCCTGCTACGTGCCTGTAACATCCCGCTATCACACTGATCCTGACAGCTTATTCTTCAAAACCATCACGCACGTAGCCCGAAGGAGGAAATGGACACCATGACAATCACAGCCTGTTTCAAATCTCTCGGACTCTTTGCCTGGGCCATCGTTGTAGGGGTGCTTGAGAGGTGGCCCCGTTAGAAGGAACGAAAGCCTCACAAACTTGGACAGAATGTGCCCAAGCTGAAACCAGCGCTGAACGATTGGTTGCGTATGACGTCGTTGGAGTCGTCGTGTCTGAGGCGCGGATAGCGCGTTAGCACCGGCAACGACACTGGACAGGGTCGGCTTTACGCAATAGGAGACCCGATCAAGCCCCCTCCTCCCACATCCTGAAATCCTTGAGTTCTTCGGCGATGCTTTTCAGCACCCAGGCGATCACCGCCGCATCATCCACATAGCCGATCACAGGAATGACGTCTGGAATCACATCAAGCGGGCTGATGAGATACAGAATCGCCGCGACGATGGCCACGAGCTTGCGGGCTGAGAGTCCTGTATAGGCACCGCTCACTGACGCTTTCAGGAGCCGCACCAACAATTGAATGTCCTTCAACAGCTTTCCACCGCGGCCTTGTGCAATCAAGACCGCTGCGGCCAACAGATGCCGAAGCCGCTCTTTGTCCCTGAGATACTCCGCCGCCGCCGCCGTGAACCCTCGAAACATCTTCAGCGCCTTCAGAAGCCTTGCTGGCGTCATGGTCTTCACTACGTCCTCCCTGAAGGTTGAACACTGCCCCCGCACGCAATCAAGCTTGAGGATAACAGGCAGTCCGCAAAGGATCAATTTGGACCGATGGCACAGCACAGGGGCAGGCGAGGTGTGGGGACGGAAACTCAGATGCGGGCGATGTACGAATCGGCGTGAACGGCAATGCCGCATCTGTGAATGTGGAACGAGCGCAGCGCAAACAGCCCTACGATTACTCTCCAACCACTAATTCCGCTTCGAGAGGATGGTCTTTTCGAAAACGGCTGACGCCGAGCACGCTGAAGCCCAGAACATGCCCCTCCCCGTCGACCCGTTCCATAAGGGCATCCTTCGCCGTCGGTCGCATGAAGCCAGACGCCTCACGGAATTGCACTTCCAGGTAGTCCGCTTCCGGGTCAAACCACACTTTTACTTTTCGGCATACGGTTTCTCCGGGCTTGATTCGGTCAGTCAAATAGGCCGTAACCAGAAAGACCTCAGCCGGCTTTAGGCAGATGAAACTCAGCGGTGACAGGCAAGTGAAGGGTCTCTCCCTTGGCGACACGGGAGGAGAAAAACAGAATCTCAAGATTCTCAAGATCGTGCGTCTGCGGATTGAGCCTGGCCACGACTCCATAATCGAGCTCCTCAGAGTCCTGCTCGGGATAAGGCTTCGTTTTCCCCAGGTAGAGAATATCAGCGGCCTTGTCATATTCCACGGTCAAGGACGTGTCCATTCTACAATTCCTCCCGAGAGTTGCCGCGCCACGTACGCGGTCACGATCCAATGACGATCTGACGGAGCCGGATCAGCGACCACCACAACCACGACAAATTTACCGCCTTTTAGGTCTGGAAACCAGTGGGAAAACAGCAAGCTGTTGGGGAACCGCGCATCCCGCCGCACTTCGTCGGGGTCAGCCAACGTGTGACTCAGGTACTCCCGATACTGTGGCAGAAGATCCGGATGCTTCTCGCGGATATGACGTTCCCGTTCATTCGTGAATTCCACCTCTCCATGGAGAAAAGGGCAACGAAGCTTGGTCATCGCTCTTCCTTGAACAGACCTTTAAAAGGAATCCAATGTGTTTATCAGGATCCGCGCATTCTACACCTATTCGAGAAAGAGAAAAGCCCCCGCGACTGGCGAGCGACCTCGTCTCTTCTATTCGATCCGAAAGGCACGACCGTAGGAAATGGAGCCAGGACTGGTCAAGGCAAGGGGTGGTGGCTGGAGGGCGGTCGAGCACGAAGCTGAAATCTCATCTCACTACCATCTACCGCCTTGTGAGTCACACAGTAGAAACCCACGGGTTCCTCTCGGTGGCGCGGCTGACGGCGAAAGAAGAGAACGCCCATCAGTACGGCCAGCCCGAAGAGAAATCCGACAACGTATTCCATCATGACACCTTCCGAAGGGTGAAGAACACTCGGCCTAAAATAAAGCCTCCGAGTCGTGAGATTCACAGGGAGAAAAGATTCCGCCCCCTTTAATCCCTCTGCCACATTTTCCTTGTCCAATATCAGAATCCAGCTGCGTCTGAAAGGCGGAACTCGCGCACCCGAATTGGCTTCTTTGCCTTCTGATCAAACCCAACCGTCATCCAGCGGGTACTCCCATCAAGAAACAAGATCATGACACGGCCGTAGCTGCGGTGCTCAGCTAGCACTTTCTGCGCTTCGTCATCGCGCTGAAAATTCAATTTAGGATCAGCAAGAAGAACATTGTCTTCCGTCTTTCGACCGTTAATACCGATGACGAAATCGGGGAAGAACCCCCGGCCATCTGGCATAAGAACGTTTACTGACCAGGGCTTAAGGGGCGGATTGCGATGCCACCACGCCACAACATTATTGGCATCACGATCCATTAGCTCCGCAAAAGGCTTCTCCCAACTATTAAGCCCCTCTGGCATCACCCCGTATACATTTCGTGGAGACACAGGCAGAGGCTCAGGGGACACAATCTCTGCCGGAAGTTCTTCAGCATCTTGTATGACCGCATGCTGAGCGTGAGCGGCTTTTTGAGCCTCATATAACAACTCAGGATGTGTGGCAAGAATGACATCGAGAAAGTGGACGACTTTCTCAGGGTCATCCGCCTCACTGACAACTTCTTCTCGCATTACCATTTCTAACTTGCGCAAGAGAGCGCGGCGCAACTCACGAGGATCAAAAGTCTTATTTCTACAAAGCACTGCTTGTGCTTGCTCAGCAGCCTGTGTAGCCGAAAGATCGGCGGCGAAATTAAATTCCTGCTGGATCGTATGCTCGAACACATCAAGCGTACGCTTCTCCACCGGAATCTTGTTCCTCATAACCTCGAATAGATCACGAGTAGAAACCATAAACCGCTGGGCACAATCCTCTTCTGTTACATCGGACTCTGGACATACCACTTGAGTCTTGAAACGCCTTGGCATCCCAGGCCGAAGCGCATACCGGTTTTTACCAAGAGGGTTCACAACATGAGCTGATTCTTCACCAGATTGCGTGTGGATCAACGTTGCTGGCTTGGCTCCAAAGAACAGCTCAAAGTCGAACATCGAAGGCGGAACTAGTGTATACGGCAGAGTCGCCTCGGACGTATGTACATCCTTGGGTAAAATGCCCTCGGCTTCTTCGGACGGGAATCCATAGATAGAAACCTGCCCACTACCATCTACCAGGCTAACGCCTGATTGTTCACCGACTCGAACCACAACTGTCGCCGCACTTGCCTTCGCATACTCCGTTTGGATTTGGTTGATCAATTGGCCAGCCTTATCGAGGCCTGTTTGCGTCTCCGCATCGGAAAGAAACACATACCCATAGGCCAGCTCATCCGGTAACGTCTTGGCTTGGGCCCGCCCTTGCAACCGCCGATGTACCCGCAAAATCCTCCCCACGAGTTGAACGCCAAACTCCGGGTCACGACTGGCACGCATGGATACCAATGTACACGCCCGCGGGGCATCAAACCCGAGGGCAACCGCCATTTTAAAAATCAGCACTTCACGCTTCTCATCGTTGGCAAGAGCCAGCAAATCAGCATCCGGTTCCTCGGCGGTATGGACGGCGATTTGCTCATCAGCAAATCCCATACGCAATAGACGGTCCTTCAGCTTTTCAATGCTACGCTCCTTAGAACCTGCCTGTACCAGCAAAAGCGGAACCAACGGAACTTTCATATCTGCCAGGGTTTGTTTGAGCTTGCGATGCACCAGCACACCATCCCGCAACGCTGTCCCTTCGAGATCGACTAAAGATCGCTTTTCCGGTTCGACAAAATAGGCTGCGCACTTCACACCCGTCTTAATAAGGCCAGAGTCCACAGCGTCAGCACGACTGACACGAATCCGTTGCAATTCAACAATGCCCATCGCCTTCTCGAAGGCTTTAATATCGGCATCATCAGGAGTTGCGGTAATCAGAATGCTATATTCCGGTTTGAGCACCTCGCGAAAGAACTTCGCTGCCTGCGTGCCCTCCCTGAAACCATGGTGAGCTTCATCAACCACCACACCGATGCGGAGGCCTTGCTCTCTAAGCGTTTCCGCCAAAGTGTCAATTGACGGGTTTGTTTCGCCGTCCTTCCGTACATTGCGCTTATCCTTCACCCGAGTAGCGACGGTTTGCCAAGTAGTCACGAAGACATCACCCCGTCGACTCATCGCCGCTGAGCGATCATCTGATAACTCGCGTAAACGAAGACCGTGAAACTGATCACGAAGAAAAGCGGCTGTTTGCCCCACAACCCCTTTGAACGGAGCAAACCAAAACCACACGACGTTTTCCTCATGGCTGAACCGTTCCAAAATGGTACCAGCCATAAGCGTCTTGCCCGATCCGGTCGGCGCCTCGATCAGTAAGTACCCGTTATGATTGATCGCAGATCTTCGGCCAGCCGCATCAGCGCCAGCAGAGTCCAGCAGACTTTTCGCTGTCTCGAAGAGTCCAACGCCGCTTTTAACCGCCTCTTCTTGGAATCCTCTAAGTACCTGAACGCTCACTACAGGTCAGCCTTTCATACCAAATCTACGGGCCAGACTTTCAGGGATAGCCTCATGCTGGACATGCCCTGCACGAATATACTGGCGAAGCGTTTCCGGCTGCCAGGAATACAACACCACAGCGGCACTGCTATTCACCGCCTTACGCAAAGCAGGCACCATGACCTTCGTAAAACGCGGGACATACGCCAAGGCAGTCTCCTCATCGCCCGCCCAAAGAAACTCCTTATCAGTAACCGATTCCAGCGTCTTTCGATGGATCATCTGCAACGCAGTCCAGACCTGTGCATGTTCGATCTCCACCAGACGGCCAGGCGCAATTCGCCGGCACTGTAGATATGCAAAGTTTCCCCCAGTAGGGCTATTGCCGCCAAAACCATTGATTACAGCCTTGATGCGTGGGGCACAGACATCTCTGCAAATATTCTTTTCTGGCTCATCGATTGTGGCTTCACTATTCGACACAATGATGAATCTCCGGTCATCTTCGTCTTCCGTATTCTGCTGAAGAACCGCGTGGGCTGTTGTTCCTGATCCGCCAAAGAAATCCAACACGATATCATTACCTTCCGACGACTGGGCGACCAATTGCTGCATTAACGACGGTGGCTTGGGATAGCTAAAGACCTTTTTCCCGAACACCTTCTCGATCACGCCAGTGCCCTCTCCTGCCTCTCGCGAGCGGAGTAGAACGTAATCGTCTTCTTCGACATCCTCGCTAAGTCTGGCAATCCAGCTACCAACCGGATTAACGTGACTCCTTAGATCCTTCCAGTGCTTCTTAAAACCAGGCCTACCAAAACCAACACGCTTACCGACCCAGAATTCGAGATTTGGCGTATCTTTCGAGAGTAAAAGATTCTTCTTTTTGGGAGTAACAGGAACGTCCCCAGTGTCGATAGCAGCATAAAGCTCTTCAAGAGTTTTCCAAACGACTACACGTTCTTCTTTGGGATCAGGGAAGACTATCTTGTCTTGACGAATCCACTCCTCCATCGTCTCGCTCTCAAGAGCATCAATTTTAGTTTCAGGATTTTTCTCACTTGCATATGCCCAGACACGATTAGAATCGCATGGGTACCAGTTTCCCGTCTTTGGGTTTTGGATTGGATAGAAGAGATTCTTGCGTTCTATACGATCGAAAGCCAGCGTAAGAGGATCTATGTTCCAGGCACCACGCGAATCATTATCTGGATTTTTATATTTCTTCTGAGATTTCTCTCTCCCTCGAAATGAAAACTTGCTTCGGCCATAGATCAAAATATGCTCATGCGTGTCGCTAAAGTTACGCCCCTTTGCACTTGTAGAGTCTCTTGTCCTCCATGCCATGCTGCCAATCCGCATCCCCGGCATTACTTTGTCCAGGAGCAGTTCGAGCTTAGCCCTGTTGTCATCATTAATACAGCAGAGCAATACACCGTCCTCTCGCAGAAGGTCTCGGGCAATGACCAGACGCTGATAAAGGAATTCAAGCCAGGTTGAAAATCGCCATGCGTCGTTCTCATCTATGAAACGGTCGTTGTAAACGAAATCGGTCTTCCCTCTGTTGTACGGAGGATCGATAAGAATACACTTCACGCGCCCAGCATAGGTCATTCGAAGATAGCGCAAGGCATCGAAGTTATCCCCTTCGATGACAAGATTCCGCCATGGCGCGGCGCCCACACTCTGTTCCGCTACGAGATCAAGCGCCACAAAGTCGGAGTTGATCGCCTTGTCTCGCTCAATCTCATTGGCTTCCCACACAAGACCAAACCGTGTGGCATCACGCCGGTCTCTCGCTTCAAGCAGGCGCGCAAGTTCATCTTTTGTGAGATGGTCGTACTTTGCCATTCCGATCTCCTTGAGCGCGGCAGAATACCTCTTTCACTCTCATAAATCACCTCGTCTATTAGTGGAATGAGGGAGGGGGGAGCGAGAGCACTGGGATTGGACGAGGAGAAGCCCCGTAGGGCAACTAGGGCCTCTTAAGGAAGTCCTGGGTGCTGGGTTGGGGATTGAGCCTACTGCCGCTAGAGAGAGGAAGCCTGGCCAAACGAGATTCAGTGACTGCCTGCTTTGATCTCGTAGGTTGGGATGGGCCTTCCGGTGACACGGGCATAGAGGACGGTGGGATCAAGGTCGGCGCCGTTTGGCCAATAGATGGTGCCAAGATCTGGGTGAACACCGAGTTCCCTGAAACGATCGAGATTCTTCAGCGGAGCAAACACACCTTCAAACTTTATCACCGCTGAAAGATCAAGCTCACCCACGACGCCACCTTCAAAGCGTAGGCGAACGTGACAGCCTTCTAACGCGGTGGCTTCTACGATGTCCTTCAGCATGGCCTTACTCTAGCGGCTTGATTTTCTTGAGCGGTGCCCGCTGCTCTGCGAATGAACTCAGCTATGGCGACGGTGTGGGAGGCAACGTCGCGAGGAGTTCCTCTACCTTCTCATACAACACCGGTAAATCGCGTTCGACCACATCCCATACGAGTTCGACATTCACTCCGAAATAATCGTAAATCAGTTTGTCTCTCATCCCGGCAATGGGTTTCCAGGCTATGTCGAGATGTGCGGTTTTGAGAGCTGCGGATAGCCGCTTCGTGGCCTCGCCGATAATTTCAAGATTGCGGACAACGGCATCCTGCGTCTTTCGATCAGCACAAAACCCTTCTTTTTGAATCGCCGTATATTCGACGATCTGCCGGATGGCGTCCCGAATGTGCAGGAGATAGATACGGTCGTCCTTCATAGGGGGACGGCTTCGGCGTGGATGCGCTGTTCGAGATGCGGGCTGAGTCCTCCATCCGTCAGGACGTCGACTTTATGGTTCAACAATTCTTCCAGATCCTGCCCCAGTTCAATGAGGTCGAGCAGGCTGCGGCCGCCTTCCATATCCACGAGGAAGTCGATGTCACTGTCCGGCCGCGCATCTCCCCGTGCCACGGAGCCAAATACCCGGACTTTCTGCGCACCATGCCGCGCGGCGATTTGGAGGATTTGGCTTCGTTTGGACTGGAGTAATTGGCGAATGCTCATGACCTATCTCCTGCGCGTACGGTAGCCAAAACCCGCCGGGAACTCCAGCAATGCCCCCCTCTCAGGCCGAGTGCTCCCAAGAAGTGCTGAGTGCTGAACTGAAGTGGGTACAGACTGAAGACGGGAACTGCGGGACTAGCGTGGATCAGCCTCTACCTATTCACCGATTGATTCCCGACTAGAAAAGGAGTAGCGTTTTCGCATTCCTTACTAGACAGGAGGCTATCATGCGACGCTTCCGGCTCCCCTTTTTTACTGCGCTCTTGTTCCTCACCTGGACAACGCTGGCTTCGGCTGAAATTCTGGCGCTCTTGAACTATGAGAGTAAGCCGGGCCAGCCGGTGCGGCGCGAGGGCATCGCCATCATGGACATCGATCCCGACTCGGTGAACTTCGGGAAGATCCTGATGGAGATTCCCCTTCCTCCCGACCTCGTCGCGCACCACATTTTCTTCAACCGCGATCGAAGCAAGGCCTACATCACGTCCCTGGGGAAAAGCCTGTTGCACGTCGTGGATCTCACGCGCTTCCCCTATCGCCTGCGCGCGATTGCTGTGCCGGACTGCCTGGCCGGTGAGGATCTCGTCGTCTCGGAAGATAACCGAACCTGGTACCTCACCTGCATGGGTTCGAGCAACGTAATTATGGGCGACGCGCGCAGTGATACGCCGATTAAAACGGTGAGCGCAGCGGCACCGGCGGGGGCGACGATTCTCTATCCGCACGGGATTGCGATTCACAACGGCATCGACCGGGTGCTCGTGACCAGCACGATGAAGCCGGATATGTCCGAGACGGGTGATTCGGTCACGGTGCTGGAAGCCAGTACTGGCAATGTGCTCTCGACGCACAAAATCGGATCAAAGCCAGCTCCCGCCAAATCGGCTCCCGTCGAAGTCATGTTCAGCCCGAAGGCTGATCCGCCGGTAGTACATATCACCAATATGATGGAAGGGACGCTGTGGGCCGGGATCTGGGATCCGCAGAACAAGGCATTCTCGTTCTATCAGATCGATGATTTCGGGCCACGGGAACAGGGCATGCCGCTGGAAATGCTTTACAACGCGAAGGGCGACCGCTTGTTCGTCACGACAGCTAAGCCGGGCTATGTGAATCTGTATGACAATACCGATCCGCGCCAGCCGAAGTTCCTCAAAGCGATTCCCGCCGCCGCCGGCGCCCATCATAGCGTGCTATCGCCCGATGAACGGTATCTCTTCGTCCAGAACAGCCTGCTCAATCTGGAAGGCATGAGCGACGGGTCTATCACAGTGATCGATCTGAAGAGCGACACAGTCCTGGGGAGCATCGACACGTTGAAAGCGCAGGGGTTCAACCCCAATTGCATCATGCTGCTGCCGAATCATTTTCAGCAAAGCACCTTGCGCGTGAGCCCGTGATGGGCGGAAAGACCTGAGTGCTCCACGGAATTCCTGGGTATTGAGTATGGCCGGGATGGTGAACCGTGATGAAATTGGGAAGGGCTGGCGAAGGGATATTACCCTGGCATGGGAAGGACGGCGGACTCGATGGCGGCGAGGATTTTTGCGCGGGTTTCATGATCGAACTCATGTCCGTAGAAGCGCAGGAAGAGCCCTTTCCGAATGGTCTCGACCGTAGCTTGTGGATCGCGCGCGCTGAGGGACGCCTCCACGAGGGCGCGGGCGGTGTCACGCATGGCACATCCCAGGATAAGCCGCTCTTCACCCGTCCGCTGCATGAGCATGGCACGATAGCGCTGATCCATGTCCATCGATGTATCGTTCACGCTGACACCTCGCGGTAGAGTGCTGCCAGGCCCAATCGGTCTGCCCATCGAGACAGATACACCGTATCGAGGCCTTGAACAGAATTGAGCAAGTTCCGGACATCCGTTAATTGCATCTCAGATCGGCTCTCTTTGGCCCAATCTAGCTTGGACAGAATGAGATCTTCAGGCGACACGATGAAGACCTGCTGGCCTGCGATAGAGACTGCACGGCGACGGGTAAACTCTTCTCGACGGTATTCGGTCTCCTTCCGCACGACACAGTCTACCTTGACCACCAGGGCGTTGTGAATCATGTTGAACATGGCTTGCTCTCGTACGGCTCGCTGGACCATGTCCCGATCGATATAGTAGTCCTGTTGGAACAAGCGCGTGATACGGTCCACATCCCGCTCACACAATTCAATGACCAGATCGATATCGCGCGTCATCCGGGGAACGGAATAAAAATTCGCCGCCTTGAGCCAGTTACCATATACGGGATGCCGCCCCCTTCTAAGTCGGCAGTCACTGCCTTGAGTACATCTAACTCGTCGCTCACAACCTCATTTCACTCCTACGTGAACCGTCATGACCGCTGGAGCTTGCCCCTTTCCCAGCGGAAATTCACCAGCCTCGTAGGGGACATGACATGTGAATGGGTATCAGGAACGTGCAGAGTCCTGAAGTGATACGAGTTGATGGCGGAGAAGCGTGGCGTGGCTACAGCTTGGGAATGCGGATGGTGCTGATCATCAAGCTTCCGGAGAGGACGAACAGGAGGGATAAGGGGTGCAGGTCACAGGGCCCGACGGTCCAGACGCCCCAGTAGAGGTGCTCGCCCAGCCGATCCTGCCAGGCGGCCAGGGCTAGGACGCCGGTCAGCAGTACCGTGGTAGGAATGGGCGTGCCTTCGAAGTAGGCGACTTTGCCATTGCCAGCAGAAAGAGTTTCGGCAGTCACATTGTACCGGGCCAGCCGGCTGACTCCGCAACAGACGAAGTACATCAGCACGATCCAGTCCCACCCTCCCTGCAGGCCTGCGGCATATCCAAGCGCCGCCGGCGCCACTCCGAAGGAGATGACGTCTGCCAGCGAATCCAACTCGCGCCCGAGCGGCGATTGCATGTGCCGCCAGCGGGCGACCCGGCCGTCAAGCCAGTCAAAGAGCAACGCTGCCGGCGCCAGGGCCGTGGCCGCAAGAAAATGGGCCGCCGACTGGTTGCCCATGTACCGCATGCTCAACAGTACGGCCGCGAGCCCACAGGCGCCGTTGGCCAACGTGAGAAAGTCGGCCAGGTGAAACTGGCGGATCATCAAGAAGTATTTGGGAGGAGTCTTTGCCACGCCAAGGCAATCTACGACGGAGCCGGACAAATGTCCAGGAGGCCCCGTCAGGATTTGAAGCCGCTGCAGAGTGATGGGCTACCCAAAGCCTCACCTCGAAAGCGAATATGTTGTGGGGACGATGGTCGGAAGGCAGAATGACGAGAGCCAGAATACTTTATCAAGACGCTTGTGATTCCTTGGAAGAAATGGATTTGGATTGAGGCTGGACCATGACGGGCGTTGTCACTGGAGTCGCCTGGCCGGCGTCGAGCAGGATGGCGACGAGCATATCGCTCATGACATTCACGCCGGATCGGGCGCGGGCGATGATCCAATCCACCGTCATGATGAGCGGAATCGCGGCGATGATGACATGATCCGGCAGGCCGGCGGCGGCCAGCACGAGCGGCAACACAATCAGCCCTGCTTCCGGAATGCCGGCAACGCCCGCCCCCGCGATGATCGACGCGAGTACAATCAAGATCTGTTTGGCCATGGGCAGGTCATACCCCAGTGCCTGAGCGAGAAAGAGCGCAGCCATCGCTTCATACAGCGTGATGCCGTCGTTATTAAGGTTCGTCCCGACGCAGGCCGCGAGGCGTGCGGATTGCGGCGAGACGTTCATGCGTTCCAGACATCGGAGCGTGACCGGTACGGTCGCCAGGCTGCTGTTGCAAGACACGGCCGTCATGATCGCATCAGCCCCCTGCCCGATGTAGATTCTCGGTGACTTTTTCCCCAGCAGCCAGGCGACGAGCGGATAGTAGATGAATGAGTGAATCGCCAGTCCCGCGAGCATGGCGACGAGGAAGATCCACAGCACGGAGAAGACGCCGACACCCGACTTGCCCACCACCTGCGCTACGACGCCGAAGACGGCGAGCGGCACCACCAGGATGATCCAGCCGAGAATCTGCACCAGCCATCCATAGATGCGCTCGATGATTCCCACGACCGCCTGAACCGCCCCACCCGCTTGACTTGAGCGGCCATGCAGGTAGCGGAGCGTCGCGCCAAGAATGAGAGCAAGAAGAACAACGCCGATGATATTGTTGCTGGAAAATGGATCTGCGATGGTGCGGGGAATGTAGGAGGCCAAATACTCGATCGGGCTCTGTGAGCCCGCCTGCACGTTGGCCAGCGCTGAGGACGAAAGCGTGGTGCCGGGCACGAGGTGAAGCAACTCATCGACATGGCCCCGCCAGGCAAGGCCTGGCTGCCAGAGATTCATGATAGCCAGGCCGATGGTCATGGCGACGGAGACGTTCACCACACAAATGACCAGCAACTTACCGCCCTGGCGCAACGGAATGCTGGTGCGGATCAGCGCATCGAGGATTGCAAAAAAGATAAGCGGAATCGCAAGCGTCTTCAAAAGCGTGACGACGAAAAGACCGAGCTTGCCCAACTGCTCATTGCGCAGGCCGCCGAGGTAGGGCTCCTGACCAAAGGTCGCGCCGAGAAACGCGCCGGCGACGACGGCGATGAGGACTTGCGTATAGAGCGGCGGCATCCCGCGCGATGACGTATGCATAGTGGTCTCTCGTGGGTCGCGGCAGCATACCCGCTTCCCCCTGGGAAAGCATTACGGATAGGAGAACGCCGGGGCAAACATTGCATTACCTCTTAGAAATACGAGTCCTCCCCATCCCAGGCTTCGCCTCTCAGTCCTTCTATTACCGCACATCTTTCTGCTGTTGCGCCATAATTCGGTTCCCCTAACTGACAGTCGGCACACAACGTCCTCAATCAGCGCACCGCCTATCGCCAACGGCGTACCACACGACCTTGGTCTCATAGATCCATTCAGCCGTGCCGAATGGCGCGGGCTGGGGCCGCATGCGTCGTTGACAGATAGCCCGCGGTTAGTTGACAAACAAAGAAACGCGGACGATAGTACAAGACACCTCTACTGTCTCTGTCCCGCCACTATGGCGGCTTTCCGTCCGCGGGCCCGGCGTCCCCCACGCTCGACGATCCCGCGAGGGTGACGGTGTTTTGGACTGAGAAGGAGAGAGATGACATGCTCCAAACGATCACAGACCGACTCGCCATTAGTCTCCCCGTCATCGCTGATTTCCACGGCACGTTGTCGAGGGGGGTCACCCAGGACCTTGGCCTCACTTGTTTCTCCTTCATAACTGACACCCCCGCTGAAGTCGGCACACCGCTGTCGGTGCTCTTCCACTTCGGGCGGAGTGTCGCCTATATGCCGCTGGCCGGACGGGTCACGGCCGTGACCGAAGAGGCTGACGCCTCACCCACCCAGTTTCGCATCGATATCGTTCTCCCGTCGCTCAGCGACACTGAGCGACGCGTCCTCGAATCCGCCTTTCAGGAGCTGGCCTCCTACCTGGATAGTCTCGGTGCCCACGATGCCGCCGCACGTGCGGCGGCCCGCGCCGACCTGGTCACGGCCAATCCCCGGTCCATTCTCTCGTTGTTTATCACCGATAATCCCTTTGCCCTCCCCTATCATCTACCGCTGGCCGCCGAGGGACTGCCGCAGACGTCCTTTGCTCACGTGGCCGGCTCAGCGCCACTTGCATCGATCCCGAGGCCGTCTGTGCAGGTGCCGGTCGCTGCGTCGATCCGTGCGACAGGCGCGGAACGCTTTTCATGGAGTCTGGTGGGGGAAGGCCTCGGACTGGCTGCGCAACTGCTGCGCGATCTGGCAATTCGATTCCTGCCTGGCCCGGTGACGCGCCTCTTCGTCACGCCGATTACGTTTGCCTTCATCGGGCATCCCCGCACGCTGGACGATGTGCCGAGAAAGTTTCCCTTTGCCCGCCTCCTGCCCGCGCCTGTGGTGGACCGGTGGTTCCGGTCTCAGTGGCCCTTCGTCGCGTCCTATATTACGGGCCTGACGATGGCGGACGGCACGCCGACAACCGGCGCGATGCTGATTTCTCCGTTGACGACGGAACAGATGATCCGCAACCCGCGCCTGGCCCGGCAACGCGTGCTGGAAACAGTCCACCTCGCCGAAAAGATGGGCGCCATGATTGCGGGGCTCGGTGCGTTTACGTCGATCGTCACGCGCGATGGCCGGGACCTCGAAGGGAAGGTCCATCTCGGCTTGACGACGGGCAATCCCCACTCGGCGGCGATTGCCATGCAAAACATCCTGGAGGCCGCCGCGCTGACCAATCTCAGCCTACCGCATGCGACGGCCGCGATCGTGGGTGGCGCCGGCTCGGTCGGCTCATCCTGTGCGAAAATGCTGGCCCGGCTGGTCGACCGGCTCATTCTCATCGACATCAAGAAGGATGCGGTTCAGACGCTGCTTACGGACCTCGCCGGCCAGCCGGCCGTCGTAGAGGGCACCTCGAATCTCGATCGCATTCGCGAAGCCGATATCGTGATCGCCGCCACGAACAACCCGTACATCCTGCTGACAGCGGCCCACTTGAAGCCGGGCGCGATCGTGATCGATGCGGCGCAGCCCAAGAATGTGTCCGAGGAGATTCCGCACCAGCGACCCGACGTGATCGTCATTGAATCCGCTGTGGTGCAAACCCCCGATGTGGATGTGCACTTCGACCTCGATCTCGCTCCGGGCGAGGCGCTCGGGTGTCTTTCCGAAACGATGATTCTCACGGCTATCGGCTGGCGCGGACATTACTCCCTCGGCAAAGCCGACCCGTCGCTTGCCGCGCACATGATCGCTTCGGGCCGGGCCCTGGGGTTCCGGCTGGCGAAATTTCGCAATTCCACCGGCTATATCACCGACCAGCACCTACAGACCATTGCACGGGCCCGGACGGCGTAACACACCATGACCACTGCAGACTATGCGATCAACGTGCACGCCATTCCCATGCTGCTCATGGGACTGGTCACGCTGGTGCTGGGACTACTCGTCTACCGGTCGAACCGACGATCGGCCGCCCATCGCCATTTCCTCGTGCTCTGTGCCGGAATCGCACTGTGGCTCGGTGCGACTAGCATCGGGCTCTGCGCAACCACGCCGGAGCGGGCCTTGGGTTGGTTCCGGCTCGACAATGTCGGCGTCATGTTCATT
Source organism: Nitrospira lenta (assembly GCF_900403705.1). Taxonomy (NCBI): domain Bacteria; kingdom Pseudomonadati; phylum Nitrospirota; class Nitrospiria; order Nitrospirales; family Nitrospiraceae; genus Nitrospira; species Nitrospira lenta. The sequence continues at coordinate 46,874 of NZ_OUNR01000021.1, forward strand.
TCCGTTGCCTTTTACGCCTTCTCCGCAGAATTTCTCCGGCTGCCTCGCTCACGATTCATTTGGCTGGGTTATGGACTCGCCACGATGCTGGCCCTCGCGGTGCTCTTCCGCGATGATTTCGTCGCGGGTGTCCATCTCTACCGGTGGGGGTATTTCCCGCAGTGGGGCCCGGCAAGCGCGCCGTTCTTTCTCGTGTTCTTCGCCTACATGGCCGCCGCCTTTACCGACTACGTCCGCACGTACCGCACCGTCACGACGCCGATCAGACGCCAGCAGATCAAGTTTGTCTTGCTCGCCTTCATGATCGCCTACCTGGGCTCCGTGGACTTCTTTCCGGCGTTCGGCTACGACCTCTATCCCTTCGGCTACGTGCCGATTTTCCTGCTGACCGTGGTGGTGACGATCGCCATCCTCCGCTATCACCTGCTGGATGCGGCCCTCTTTGTGTCGATGAGCGCGACCTATCTCCCGCTGGTACCGTTCACGCTCGCGCTTGTGCTCCTCGCGCATGGACTGAGCGAGCTCTCTCCTATGACGCTGGCCAGCGTGCTCGTCGGCGCGACGGTAGCGTTCACCGCCCTCTACGTCTCTTTCCAGCCCTGGCTGCAATCGGCACTGAACAAGGCGCTATTCCCCAGCCGGTACGACGCGTACAACACATTGACGCGATTCAGCCACGCCATGGTTAGGAATCTCGACCTCATTAACCTACAAGAAGAGATTGTGCGCACCCTACAGACCGTGATGCGTATCGATAAGATCTCGCTCTATCTCTTCGACAAAGAGCTGGGGCGCTACGCGCTGAAGGCCTCGCACGGGGTAGATACGGCCCTGGCCGACTCCGTCCGTCTCACAAGCCATGAATCGTTCGCACGGGTGCTGCTGGAACGAAACCAGCCAGTCATCAAGGAAGAGTTACAGCATCAGGAAGCGGAACCGGGCGACGAGGTGATGCTGGACGTACTCAACACGCTGACACACATGGAGTCGGAGGTCTGCCTGCCGCTGGTCAATAAGACCCGCCTGATCGGGTTCGTGAATCTGGGACACAAACCGTCCCTGGATTTCTATTCCCAAGACGAACTCAATTTGCTCCGTTCGCTGGCCGATAGCGCGGCTATCGCGCTCGATAACGCCATGCTCTATGAGGACTGGAAACAATCCCAGCTCCTAATTCGACGTGCCGATCGCCTGCGCTCGCTCGAGACCATCGCGGGAGGATTCGCGCACGAGGTCCGGAACCCCCTGACCTCGATCAAAACGTTCATCCAGCTCGCGCCATCTCGGCGGGATGATCCGGAGTTCATGAACTCATTCAGCCTGGTGGTGGCGGACGATCTGGCGCGTATCGAGCGTCTCATCGAAGAAATTCTGGACTATGCCCGCTATATGAAACCCAAGTTCTCCTTGGAATCAATGAACGACATCGTCGCCTCCTGTCTGCACTTTATCGAAGTACAAGCAGCGACATTAGGCGTCACGATCGAGAAACACCTGGCTGATCCAATGACTCCGGTCATGGTGGATCGGCAGCAGATGAAACAGGTGCTGATGAATCTGCTCTTGAACGCGATGGATGCAATGAAAACGCAGGGAGGACGACTGACAGTCGTAACGCGTTACCTGACCAGGCTCGACGGCACACAATGGATTCAGATCGAAATAGCAGATACCGGCTGTGGAATCGCCCCTGAGGATCTCCCCCACATCTTCGATCCATTTTTCACCACGAAACACGAGAGCACGGAGCACGTCGGCACCGGACTCGGCCTCTCCATCGTCCATCAGATCATTCAGGAACATGACGGGACGGTCGAAGCCCGCAGTACGGTCGGCCAAGGCACTATGTTTACCCTGGCACTCCCGGACAAGCCCCATCCGAAAACACAGCCAGAGACATCGACCCCTTCCCAAGGGAAATTGATGATTTTTCCAAGAATCCCTCCAATCATCAAGGAGCACACTGGGACAGACGGGCCATAGTACCAGGCTCCATCCTCATTCAATATCGACAGCTTCAGACGATTCTCTTGTCAGAAGCTTCCTGAAAAAATAAAACGCCTGCTGATTTTCACCAGCAGGCGTTCTTTTCACACAACACCGGACATTCCCCACACATTCATCACTCCTAGGCCGCGGCTCCATACAAAGCCAAGACTCCTACGGATCATCGTCTATTGAGACTGGCCTCTACGACCTAATATTTCTTGATATATCGGTAATACTCTCTGGATACGCTATGAAAATTATTTCGAGACTAGATCAGAGCAGAAATAAGAAAGCCTGCTGGCTTTCACCAGCAGGCTTCTTTTTGTAACCCGGCATCGTCCTACTTTCCCACTGCCTCGCGGCAGCAGTATCATCGGCCTTGGAGGGCTTAACTTCCGTGTTCGGTATGGGAACGGGTGTGGCCCCTCCGGCAAGGACACCGGGAACATTGAATACGTCTTGATTGGTACGTGCTGTTTTCAGATCGGTTCGAAGTCCGCGCATAGCGCATCACTCAGAACGTTTCATCAGCACTCCGTGCGCGTGTTCTTCGCGCATCGGTAAGACCATGTCTATCAGGAGCAAAGGATGTTAAACCGCACGACCGATTAGTACTGGTTAGCTACAGCCCTTACAGGCCTTCCACACCCAGCCTATCAAACTCGTGGTCTACAAGTGGTCTTTAGGTAGCATACTGCTACGGGAGAGCTTATCTTGAGGCACGCTTCTCGCTTAGATGCTTTCAGCGATTATCGCTTCCGAACATAGCTACCCGGCGCTGCCGCTGGCGCGACAACCGGCACACTAGAGGTCCGTCCTTCACAGTCCTCTCGTACTAGTGAAAGCCCCTCTCAACTCTCCTCCGCCCACAACAGATAGGGACCGAACTGTCTCACGACGTTCTGAACCCAACTCTCGTACCGCTTTAATAGGCGAACAGCCTAACCCTTGGGACCAGCTTCAGCCCCAGGATGCGATGAGTCGACATCGAGGTGCCAAACCTCCCCGTCGATGTGAACTCTTGGGGGAGATCAGCCTGTTATCCCCGGCGTACCTTTTATCCGTTGAGCGATGGCCCTTCCACGCAGAACCACCGGATCACTAAGTCCGACTTTCGTCTCTGCTCGAGCTGTCACTC
>NZ_OUNR01000021.1:55000-141901 GCF_900403705.1 Nitrospira lenta
ATTCCGCCGTCTCGATATCACGCGAAGTGAATATCGAGCAGTGGAAAGTGCACGTGAAAGGCGTCGTAAACACCCCGCTTTCACTGGGCTGGCGCGACATTTTGAATCGCGACTCCTACGATCAAGTCTCCACACTCATGTGCATCGATACCCTCCCCGGCGGAGACAGCCTGGGCACGGCCACCTGGCGCGGCATTTCATTGAAAAAGCTACTTCAGGACGCTGGCGCAGATGAAGAAGCCGCACGCGATGTGATTTTTCGCGGCATCGACGGCTATGACGACAGCATTCCATTTTCACGCGCCATGCAAGACGATGTGATGATCGCCTTTCTGATGAATGGCGAAAAACTCCCTAAGGAACACGGCTTTCCCATCCGCCTCATCGTCCCCGGCCTGTATGGCATTAAGAACGTAAAATGGATCACCGAGATCGAAGTATATCCGGGTGATTACCTAGGATATTGGCAGCGCAAAGGTTGGACCGACGACGCCACCATCAAGATCTTCTCCCGCATCGATTCCCCCGGCCACTATCAAACCCTGCGCGGGCCCGTGCAGAAATTTCGCGGGATCGCCTTCGGTGGCCCTCACTCCATCAGCAAGGTAGAGCTCAGCTTCGATGCGGGCCGCACGTGGAACGAATGCGAGATTGAACCGCCGATGTCTCCCTATTCCTGGGTGATTTGGAACTACGCCTGGGCCGCGCCGAAGGCAGGGAAATTTCAAACAGTGGTGCGGGCGATCGACACAAAGGGACAGCTGCAGATAGCTGAAATCGTCCGGCCACAGCCAGCTGGCGCAAGCGGACTCCATACAATTATTTCTGAAATCGCTGAGCTCTAACACCATAACTCACACCGCAAGATTCGGGAGCAGAACTCACCTCCCAGCCTCGGCTCTACCAGCCTCACAGTTTTCCAATTTTTCTCCCTCTTGAACTTGCTTCCCGCCGAAATTCCCGCTACTGATAGCTTCTCCACTGTCTCTTTCTGGAGGGCTCCATGACTCGATATTTCTTCCTAGCCTCGTCACTCCTTCTCGGCATGACGGGTTGCGACCTGCACTCCCCGGCTCTGCAACAAGACCGGCTGACGTCCCTGGGATCGGCACAAATCCACGCAACAGCCACACGCGTCAACGGGGAAATCACACGGCGGTCTGTGACGATTGACGGCGTTTCGCTCAGTATCCTAGAAGCCGGCACCGGCGATCCGATTATCTTCGTCCACGGCGTCGTCACCACCAGCAACATTTTCGCGAAATATCTGGATGCCTACTCGCCGGACTTTCGTGGCATTGCCGTCGACCTCCGCGGATATGGCGATTCGCAAAAACCGGACAGCGGATTTACCATCGCCCAGTTTTCCAAAGATCTGATTGCCCTGGCGGACAAGCTGGAAATCGAGCGGCCGATCTGGGTCGGCGTCTCCATGGGCGGCATGATCGTGCAGCAATTGGCTCTAGATTACCCCGATCGCGTACGGGCACTCGTGCTGGTGTCCACGACCGACGGAGCGATGGTACTGGACAAAGATCTCCCGACCATCGGTAATCCGCGCGATTTTCACACCGTCTCCAAGAACATCATTGTCGAGAGCTTCCCCCCGAATACGCCCGCCACGCTGTATCAGCCATTGTTGGACCGCATTCCGAGCTGGAACGGCACCGTGCTGCGTGAAGCCCTGACCAGCATGGCCCAGGCCAACGTGCACGGACGGATCAACGCCATCGCCGCGCCGACACTGGTGGTGGTCGGAGCCAAAGATGATGTCGCTACCCCCGCCATCGCACAAGGGATCCAGACACAGATCGCCGGCGCGCAACTCGTAGAGTTCAACACCGGCCATTTCATGATGGCGGAAGATCCGGAGCGGTTTCGGAACGTGCTGGGAGATTTTTTGCAGAGCTTGAAGAAGTAGCGGACGAGCCCTGCGCTATTCGGCGGAACGGCGGAAGATCCCTGGCAAATCCTGCCGCCGTGGCTTGATACCAGCAGCCGTTTCGCTTCCCTGAATCGACTGTACCTCGCCGGAAGTCAATTCTCTCCAGACACCGGGCGCAAGATTCCCCAACAAGATGGGACCAATCGCCACACGAACCAACCGTAATGTCGGATGCCCCACCGCCGCGGTCATGCGACGCACCTGCCGATTCATCCCTTCGCGAATCGTCATCTCAATCCAACAGGTCGGCACGGTTTTCCTGAACCGAATGGGCACCGGTCGATCCGGCAATGCCGGTGGCTCGTCCAGCAAGCGAACGTCCGCCGGCCTTGTCTTCGTTCCGCTCAGTACCACACCCTGGCGCAATTGCCGGAGCGCCTGCTCATCAGGAATGCGCTCCACCTGCACTAGATAGACCTTCGGAAGCTTGTGTTGCGGATCGGTGATGCGGTGCGACAACGTTCCGTCAGATGTCAGAAGCATCAACCCTTCACTGTCCATATCCAGCCGCCCTGCGGCATAGACACCGGGCAACTCGACATAGTCGGCAAGCGTCGACCGTCCCTCAGGATCGGTAAAACAAGGCAGGACACCATAGGGTTTATGCAACGCGATGGTGTAGGTCGGCGCAGACGGCCGGTGCGCATGCGCTGACAACCGAGGACGCACAGGCTCAATAGCCACGGCCGAACCCTCCGCCGATTCGTCCGCCGCGTCCCACCCCCATCCCGCCGAATACGCCGATTGAAAATCCCGAGCGCGGCTCCGCCCCATAGTCGGGCGGCCATACATAGAGATGCTTCACGCCAAAGGTAGGGTACCGATACTCCACCTCATCCAGGCGATCCGTGCGAACTCCGGTCACTTCGCCGACCAGCGTGACCGCCGTCCCCTCTCGGATCGTCGCCGGATCGAGCAACTCTTGAGTGAGCGCTAGAAATCGGCCTTGCGACTCCGTCCTGACAACCGTCGGTTCATAGTCGCCGTCCAGCGGGAGCTGCAATACTTCTAGCAACATGCCGGCATCGGTCCGTTTGGCCTTCAGCACCTCCCCGCCGACCACGATCCGTTTTCCGACCAAGGACTCCGGTGCCGCCAGGACCTGCGCGAACGTCACGTCCTTGTCGAGTTGAGCCTCAAGCGCCTCCGGCACAGCAACGTGGGAGGCACAGCCAGTCATCATCACCGCGCTCCACCACAGCACGGCGGCTCCTCTGATCCACTTGATGTTCATGCCGCCACTATACCCGAGCCCGCATCTCACCCTCAAATCTCACCCCCAGTGTAGAATCGTAGGTATTCCCCTTCAAATTTCAGAACGACTTCATGCGCTCTTTGAGCCACAGCTCTCTTGCCAGGAGGGAGCCCGGCACCCTGTTCGCCTGTAGACTGCGAGACTTAGAAGATGCGGCCATCGCCGTAATGGTGGATCTCGCCCGTCATGTTCGCACGGCACCAGGCTTGCTCTATCACCCGGCATGAGAGCTGTCACTACTCTCATCGGATTCATCCAATGTTGCCAGCGGCCATAGCATCGCAGATGACCGTGGCCTATTTCATCAACTCCCTACCTGAGGAGGTTCCCATGACTCGCGTTGCCAGCTTCATCGCACTCGCCGCGTTCTTGACGTTTGGTCTCGGCACGGCCGTCTCCTTCGCAAGTGATCCGGCACCGGTCGAGCAGAAGGACAAGAAGGATATGAGCGGTTCCAAAGCCGACGATGACAGCAAGAACAAAGATGAGAAGAAGGAGATGGGCAAGTAAGCCTGCTTTCCGGGGCGCAACTATTGTTGCGCCCCTCATTCCCCCAACCGAGTTCAATCTCCATCTGCCGAATCTGTCAGCCTATCCGTATAGCACCATCGCATCGCCAGTTCAGTCCTCTGAGAAACCAGTGCTTCCCGCACTTTCCATGAGCCACTTACATCCGAAAGATCTCTCCAAAATCACCGACCAACTATGCTCCTTCGGTCTGAACGGGAACTACGCCCACGCATCCACATCGTGGCGGCCGCCTCCCCTCACGCCGCGCATTTGGAGACTTCCCCTCGCTCTTCGCTTCCGCTATGATGCCGGCGTGCCGCCGAAATCCACAGCGATTCGTAAGCACTTTTATGGATCTTTCAGCATGAGGACATCATGGTCAAATTGATCGGGCTTGCCGTCATCGCCTCGCTCTTTCTCGGACTGACCGCCTGCGACACCGCGTACATGGCCACGATGGAGAAGATGGGCTATGCCAAACGCGACATTCTGAGCAGCCGAGTCAAATCAGCGCGCAACGCACAGGAAGACGCCAAGAAAGAAATCCAAAGCGCACTGGAGCAATTCGGCAAAGTCGTCGGCTATCAAGGCGGCGACCTGGAAGCCACCTATAAAACCCTGAACAGCGAGTTGGAAAACAGCGAAGACAGTGCCGAGGCCGTCCGGAAACGAATCAAGGACGTCGAAAGCGTTGCGGATTCGCTATTCGCCGAATGGAAGACCGAACTCGGGCAATATTCCAGCGCCGATCTGCGGCGCAAGAGTGAAGAAAAGCTGACGCAGACAAAAGCCCGATATAACGAAATGCTGGGGGCCATGAAGAAGGCCGAACAACGCATCGACCCGGTCTTGAAGCCGCTTCGCGATCAAGTGCTGTACCTCAAGCACAATTTGAATGCGCGCGCCCTGGCCGCCATCAAAGGCGAACTCGTGAAAGTCGACGCCCAGGTCGATCAACTGGTCAAGGACATGAATAAATCCATCGCCGAAGCGGATAAATTCATCCAATCAATGGAAAAGGAACCGGCCTAGCCAGGATTATTCATGAATGGTCATGGCTAATTCGATAGGCACGAGAGTTCGTCAGGAGGATCGCGATGCGGTGGGAAGGACAACGGGAAAGCAACAATATCGAAGACCGCCGTGGAATGGGCTCGGCCGGGGTCGGCAGTGCCGGCGGACTAGGAATCGGCGGGATCGTCTTAGTCCTCGCCGTGAGCTACTTCACCGGCACCAATCCTCTGACGCTCATCAATATGCTGAGCGGAGTCCAGAGCATGACGGACTCTTCCGCCCCATCCACACCCGCTGCCACGGGAGCGCCCAGCGACCAACTCGGCAAGTTTGCCGCAGTCGTCCTCGCGGATACAGAAACAACCTGGAAGCAATTGCTGGGACCTGACTATGAGGAGCCCCGACTTGTCCTCTTCAGCGGCGCCGTCCGATCCGCCTGCGGAACCACCTCATCCGCCGTCGGGCCGTTTTATTGCCCGGGTGATCACAAGGTGTATCTCGATCTGACATTTTTCAACGAGATGGCTCAGCGCCTCGGCGCCCCCGGAGACTTTGCGCAGGCCTATGTCATCGCGCATGAGGTGGGACACCACGTGCAGAATCTGACGGGTGTGGCCGGAAAAGTTACGCGTCTCCAGCGCCAGTCCTCAGAGAAAGATGCCAATGCCTTGTCCGTCCGCATGGAACTGCAAGCCGATTGTTACGCCGGAGTATGGGGATATCATGCCAACCGCACGCGCAATCTGATCGAACCGGGCGATTTCGAAGAAGGGCTCAAGGCCGCCGCCGCCATCGGCGACGATCGCTTACAAAAAATGGGACAGGGATATGTCCAACCGGAAAGCTGGACACACGGCTCATCCGATCAACGGATGACCTGGCTCAGGCGAGGCCTGGAAAGCGGCGATCCCAGTGTGTGCAACACCTTTGAAGGTCTCCGCTTATGAGTTCAGACGAGCAGGATGCCACGCAGCATCTGACAAGCAGCGCCCTTGAAACGCTCTTCGTCGATCCTCCATGGGATTCGAAATCCTTCCTCGGCGCAGGCGCCACGACCCTGGCCGGACTCGGAGCCTGGATGAACGACATGATGTCCCCGGCTCTCGCACGCGGAGGGGCCAGCTTTATGGGAGGGTTCTTGATCGGCTGGGCGATTCGTCGGACCGTCAAACTCGCCGTCATTGTCACGGGCCTGCTGTTGACGCTGCTGGCTGCCGTGAAAATGACCGGCATCGTCGAGCTCGACTGGACGGTGATCGAAACAAATATTGTGCACAGTCTCGCCTGGGCACAGGGCAAAGCCGAGGGCTTCAAGGAAGTCCTCACCGGCTATCTCCCTTCAGCCGGAGCAGGCGGCGCCGGAGCTTTCTTAGGGCTTCGGAAGAAATAGCCTCGCGATTAGCAGCCATCAGGCGAGCGCACGGCTTAGTCGTTTAACTTTTCCTTGATCTTATTTCCGGCCTTTTCGAACCCTTCAGCAGTTTTAGTCGCAGCCTTCTTGAGCTTCTCGCCGACCTTGTCCACAACGTGCTTTTCTTCAACCTTTTTCACCACCGCTTTGGTCTTACTCTCAATTTGTTCGCCGATATGTTTCGCCGTCGTCTCAACTCGCTCCATCATCCCTTGCGACTCTTCGGCAAAGACCGGACTGGCCGCGAACAGCACCACCGCCGACAGTACACAGAGAGCCCGTCTCCGAACGATCGCAATTGACATCACGCACTCCTTTTTATAGACAGCAGCCCGGGTGCCCCCACATCTTATCTCTACGCCCCCCGTTCCTCTTCCCCGGCACTCTGGATTATACTGGACCATCGACCCATTCTGACATGAAAGGATCCTGCATGCGACGCACTGCTCTCATTCATTCATGGCTTCGTGGCTTCGCCCTCTGCCTGCTTGCACTCCCGATACTCGCGCTGGCGGTTCCAGCCCAGGCTGAACTATCTCCTGCGGCGCTCGACCGCGCCAAGCTTGCGACCGTCGGAGTGCTCGAAGACACACAGGATCAGCGGACGCCGGACAAACCGGGGAAAATCTTGGTTCGCGGTACCGGCTTTCATCTGCGCGACGGCTACATCGTCACCGCCCGGCATGCCGCGGAGAAGCATGATGTCACCACCGGCACCATCATTGAAAAACAGATTCGGATCCTGACGACCGATCTCCACGAACTCACCGCCGATCTGGTCGGCGACAGCGCCTTCATGGATGTCGTCGTGTATCGCGTCATCGAAGCCCAACGATCCAAACTCCTCGCGTCCGCATTTTTCGCCGGTGGCGATGTGCAACCCGGCCAAACCGTCTTTACCGTCGGCTATCCCATGGGCTGGGGCCCGACCATGTCGTTCGGTCACCTGGGCAATACAAATACGTTTCTCCAAACCGTGGACACCAGACTGATCCAAGCCGACGTCGCCGCCTGCAGCGGCAACTCCGGAGGCGGACTCTTCAACGAGAAGGGCGACGTGGTGGGCATCATGCACGCCATCATCCAGACCGAGCGGGACGACTCCACCGCCCACTGCAGCCGCATGGCCTTTGCGATTCCGGCGTTGTTGGCTGAACGAATCGTGAAAGCGGCCATTGAGGGAAAGCCGATGACCTTCTCCAAAATGGGCATTCACATGATGGCCGTCAAAGACGGGACGAAATGGCGCATGGCGGTAAAGGAAGTCAATGAACCGTCCAAGTCAGCCGGCATCCAAAAACACGACATCATCATCGCCGTAGACGACACTGAGATCAACGACGCGGCGCACTTGAAGAATTATCTGATCGAACGCACCACCCCAGGGCAACAAGTCCGGGTGAAAGTCCGCCGCATCGACGCGGATCTGACCTTTACAGTGACGCTAGGAGGGGGATAGGACGGCGCCTCCACTGGATATCCAGCGCCACGCTAGTTCTTCGTCACCGAGCGCACATCAAGAATGCCGGAGAAATGGGCGTCGATCGTCACGCGATCGCCGTTTCTAAGCATGACCACGCTCGTATCGCAGAGCGTCGCATAGGTGGCATTGATGGTACCGGTGTCGTCTGCGACCGCGAATTCTTGAATACACTTCTCCAGCTTACTGCGAGCGCCGATAAACTGTTGCATGCGATAATGGCTTACCGTGCCCTCAACCCGCACCAATTTCATATTGTACGACTGAGGATAGGCCAGCAACGAATTGACCTTCACCGGATCTGCCGCCCACGCAAGGGACAGCACCGAGCTGCACGCGAACGCCAGCATGCCCGCCAAACCGACCAGCCGTTTTGTCGTCTCAGTGTGATGCCGCATCACTTCTCCTTTTCAGTGTGTGTTAATGACCCGCTTGCCGCAGCACTTGGCCGGTTGCAGCGCTATAGGCCTCAGCCAGCGTATGTACCTCAATGACATGGATCGCCTTTTCGGATCCCGTAAAGCTGAGATGGCTATTGTCCAATCCGTCGGGCACGATCATCGTGGTTTTTTTAAGATCTCTACAGGCATTCATCTTATCCACCAGTCGGCCAACTGGCTTAATCTCCAGCGTCGGTTCAATTGTTCCCGACATGCAAATGTCTTGTCGAATGGGATCGCCGAGGAGCGCCGCAGCGATCCCGACCGCCATGATGCCACCGGCACTCGGGCCATCCATCTTTACCGGAATCAGCAGGCGAACGGTCACGTATCTCGAATCGTATCCCACAGCCCTCGCCGCAACGGCTACAGCCGTGCGCAAGGATTCAGCCGACACCGGCATCAAGTTCATATTGGGCACAACGTCCGGCCCCTTTCCATCGGCTCTATATCCGACTATGAGGCGGGCAACCAGCCCGCTCCATGAACCGGTAATAGACCCTGCCCTGGGCCGAACCAATATGCTGAGTACAGGCACGGTCAGAGAAACATCAGAGAAAGGAGCGGGCTGACTCAGTATCTGGGCTGGCGCACGAACAGCCGTCGTCTTCGACTCCGGCGGAAGAACGGCTTGAGACTGCGGCAAAATGGGGGCCGGAATAACTTCCAACGACGAATACGTCTGCGGCTCCCTCATCTCTCGACAGCCCGGTCCACTATGGTCTGTGTACAGATCTGAAAGGCCTGCCCGTGGACAGACCCAGATCTCTGCCCAAGATAACTCCGCGAATGCTCCCCCTCCGTATTGAACAAATAGGAGACAGAATAGCCGGAGCAGCATGCACCTCGCTGATTGAGCTGTAACCTTGTTGCACATAGAACATTCGTGTCGAATAAGTAACCCTAGCCCAGCGTCCCAGATCCTCAGCGGAGTTACCCTCTACCAAGCCAACGCTATCGGTTCTTCCATGAGGAACACTTACACGCGAAAGGTACCGTGAAGGACTGCCTTCGTCAAAAGAAAGAGCGGTTCAGGTAATGGCAGTGAATTCGGGGATAGGGAGAGCGTGCGGCAACGAAAGCAATTCGAACGAGATACGCCGAACAGCGCTAGCCTGGCAGCGCCTGATACCAGCCGTTAGCTCGAACCAGGGTTACGGGCTGATCGAAGAGTCGGCTGAGGTTGATGTCTGTGAGCAGGTTGGCTTTGCTGCCGTCCGCAACAATCTGCCCTTCTTTGAGCAGGACCACCCGCTCAACCTCCGGCGGAATCTCATGCAGGTGATGCGTGACGAGCAGGACGGTCTTTCCTTTGCGGATCTGTGCACGCAAGAGGTCGAGATACTGAAAGCAGGCTTTCAAATCGAGACCGCTCGTCGGTTCATCCAGGACCAGCACCGAGGGATCATGCACCAGCGCGCGGCCGAGAAGAAAGCGGCGTTGCTCGCCGGTTGAGAGATGCCCGAAGCGGCGGCCAGCCAATGACTCAATACCCAACTCCTTCATCACCTCGCGCGCCCGTGCGATCTGCGCCTCGCGGAACTCTTGATACTCGTAGGTGTCGTTGCTCGCATAGTACCCGGATAAAATAACGTTCAACCCTTCCGCACAAATCAGATAGTCCTTCTGGAGATCGTGCGAGACAATTCCCAGTCGCTTGCGCACCTCCCAGACACTCCCGCCCTCTTCACCGAACAGACGAATATGGGTTTCATCTAAGGGAAGCGGATGGACTCCGCCGGCTAAGAGCTTGAGCAGAGTCGATTTGCCGGCACCATTAGGGCCGACGATCGCCGCATGCTCGCCCTCTTGCAAAGCAAAGGAGAAGTCCGAGAAGACGCAGGTATCCCCCCGATAGACGGTCGCATGTTGAATATCGAGGATGGGACGAGAGGCTGCTATCGCGCCCCTCTCTTTGACAGGAGCGGTGATCGGCGCGGCCGCGGCAACCTGACCGCCGACTTTCTTACCAGCGCTGCGCGATTGTTCGAGGCCGGCGCGAGCCAAGGCGTCCACCCGTTCGTTGTCAGGATGGCCGTTATGTCCCCTCACCCAGTGCCATTCAAGCTTGTGGCCGGAGGCCAACGCATCGAGGCGACGCCACAAATCCTCATTCTTCACCGGCTCTTTACTGGCTGTCTTCCAGCCGCGCCGCTTCCAGCTATGAATCCATTCGCTGATGCCCTTCTGGACATACTGCGAATCAGTATAGACCCGCGCTTCCACCGGCTGGGCAAGCGACTGTAACGCTTCGATCACCGCCAGCAACTCCATGCGGTTGTTTGTCGTCGCCGGCTCCCCGCCGCAGAGCTCCGTTTCAACACCGCCGATACGCAGTAAGGCGCCCCAACCCCCGGGACCTGGATTTCCGCTACAGGCACCATCTGTATAGATTTCGATCACGCGACTGCTCTTTCTATCAAGTTGAACCGTCCGGCTGGCATCCGGATTGTACTACGGCACCTTCTTCACGAGCCAGAGCCAGCTGCCACTCACATCCACGAACGACGTGACTCCATCACACAACTTACGTACAATGCAGCCGCACTAACGCCCTACACCTTCACCCAAGGCACATCCTGCGTACGTTACTCCTTATCGGCACAGGCGGGTTCGTCGGCTCGATCCTCCGCTATCTCATGAGCGGATATGCGCAACAGCTCAGCAAGAGTATTCAATTCCCTTTCGGCACGCTGGCGGTTAATGTCCTGGGGTGCGCGGCGATCGGATTCCTCGCAGAACTCGCAGATCATCGCGGCGCCATCTCAGGAGAGACCCGAACCTTCCTCATCGTCGGGATACTCGGCGGATTTACCACCTTCTCGGCATTCGGAAATGAAACGATGAATCTTCTGCGAGACGGAGAACTCTTACTGGCCTGCGGAAACATTGTCGGCCACACAGTCCTGGGCCTTGCCGCGGTCTGGCTCGGCTATTCAACCGCCTATCTCATATGGAAATGACCCATGCGCGCTGAAGACGGATGCCTGCTCAGAATCTTTGCCGGAGAAGGCGACAAACACGAGGGACGGCCGCTCTACGAATGGATTGTTGCGCAAGCACAAGAGCGGCAGCTCTCTGGCGCCACAGTCTACCGGGGGCTCATGGGCTTCGGAGCACACACCCGCGTCATCCACACATTCAAGATCGAACGCCTGGCGGAAGACCTCCCCATCGTCATCGAACTCATCGACACACGTGACAAGTTGAATGGGCTTCTCACCTTCCTCGAACAGCACACCACCTCGGGCCTCCTAGCCACTTTACAACCGATTGAAATCCGCATGATTCAGGGACGCCCCAAGTAGCAGGAATGTCCGTTTACCAGCCAGCCAGACATCCCTACCCCAGGAACGTTGTCAGAAAGAGAGTCCGACTCGTTACGCTTCGGTAGGATTCTGATCGATCTTTGCGGTCGATTTCTTGCCCGTGGAAGTGGCCGCCTTCTTTGATGAGCCTGAAATCTTCGGAGTCGAGGTCTTCACATCGGCGTTCTGCGCACGATGCAGCAAGGCGTGATCCATCAGCACGAGGGCCAGCATGGCTTCGGCGATCGGCGTGGCTCTGATGCCCACGCAGGGGTCATGACGGCCATTGGTTTCGACGGTGACCGGCTGGCCTTGCTTGTCGATCGACCGGCGCGGGACACGGATGCTGGAGGTCGGCTTGATACCAATCGTCACCACCACATCCTGACCGGTCGAAATACCACCGAGGATGCCGCCGGCATGGTTGGTCACAAAGCCTTCGGGCGTCAGTTCGTCGCCATGTTCGGAGCCACGTTGGGCGACTGAGGCGAAGCCTGAACCGATTTCGACCGCCTTCACCGCGTTGATGCTCATCATCGCGCCGGCCAGGTCGGAATCCAGCTTCGCATAGACCGGGGCTCCCCACCCGACCGGCACATGTTCGGCCACCGTGGTGATCTTCGCGCCGACGGAATCGCCGGACTTCCGCAAGTCATCCATGAACGCTTCGAGCTTCACAACGAGGTCGGCATTAGCGGCAAAGAACGGATTGGCTCTGACGACGTCCCAGCTTTGAAACGGTACCTCGATCGGTCCCAACTGGCTGAGATAGCCTCGAATCACGACCCCATGATTCTCGTGCAGCCACTTCCTGGCGATCGCCGCAGCCGCCACACGGACCGCTGTCTCGCGCGCCGAGGATCGTCCCCCGCCGCGATGATCGCGGATGCCGTACTTCTGCCAATAGGTGTAGTCGGCGTGGCCCGGACGGAACGTATCGATGAGGTTGCCGTAATCCCGGCTGCGTTGATCTTCGTTACGGATAAGGAGGGCAATCGGAGTCCCGGTCGTCTTCCCCTCGAAGACACCGGAAAGAATTTCGACGGTATCCGATTCCTGCCGTTGCGTGACGTGGCGTGACGTGCCCGGCTTGCGTCGGTCCAAATCGCCCTGAATGTCTTCGATCGAGAGCGCCATCCCCGGCGGGCACCCGTCCACGACACAGCCGATCGCCGGCCCGTGGCTCTCGCCAAAGGAGGTAACGGTGAAGATGTGTCCGATACTGTTGCCAGCCATGGCAGATTCACACGTTGGGGTTATTCGACAAGATCCAGCTTAATCCTCAACTCCTTCAACTGTTCGGTACTCACGGCCGACGGCGCGTCGGTCAACGGACATTGCGCACGCTGCGTCTTGGGGAATGCGATGACGTCGCGAATGGAATCCGCGCCGCCGAGCAACATGATCAAACGATCGAGACCGAACGCGATGCCTCCGTGCGGTGGCGCGCCATACTCCAGAGCCTCCAACAGAAACCCGAACTTCGCCTGCGACTGCTCTTTGTTGATACCGAGCAAATCCAGAATCTTGAGCTGGATATCGCTGCGGTGGTTCCGGATGCTGCCGCCGCCGATCTCGCTCCCGTTCAACACCATATCGTAAGCCTTAGCCCGTACTTTCAACGGCTCTGAATCCAGCAGCGCCAGGTCTTCATCCATCGGCGCAGCAAAGGGATTATGCATGAAGATATAGCGCTTCTCTTCCGGCGAATAGTCCAATAGCGGGAACTCGGTGACCCAGAGCGGCTTCCAGGCGTTCTTGTCGATCAGGTTCAATTCCTCGCCCAGTTGGAGCCGGATACGGCCCAGGACATCGTGCACGACCGCCGGCTTGTCGGCGCCGAAGAGCACGAGATCGCCGGGCTTCGCCTCCGGCAAGGCCGCGGCAAAGGCTTTGGCATCGAGGAACTTCGCAATGACTGATTCCAACTGCCCTTCAGGCGTGATCTTCAACCAGGCCAGGCCCTTGGCCCCGAAGCTTTTGGCTGTTTCGCCCAAGGCATCGATGCGGCTGCGCGGCGTCGCGGCGCCACCCTTCACGATCAGCGCCTTGACCAATCCACCCTTCGTGGCGGCATCCTTGAACACCTTGAACTCGCTGGCCGCTGCGAACGCCGTGACATCGTACAGGGGCATGTCAAAACGCAGATCCGGCTTATCCGATCCATAGCGCCCCATCGCTTCGGCATACGTCATCCGCGGAAATGGCGTCGGCAATTGCACGCCGCCGGCCTCACGAAACACGGTGACGATCATCGTTTCCATCAACGTCATCACATCCAGCCGATCGACGAACGACATCTCCAGATCGATCTGGGTAAACTCGGGCTGGCGATCATTACGCAGATCTTCGTCGCGGAAGCAGCGGGCGATTTGATAGTACCGATCCATGCCGCTGACCATGAGCACCTGCTTGAAGAGCTGCGGCGACTGCGGCAGCGCAAAGAACGTTCCGGGATTCACGCGGCTCGGCACCAGATAGTCTCGCGCCCCTTCCGGCGTGCTCTTCGTGAGAATCGGCGTTTCGATTTCGAGGAACTCTTCCTTATTGAGAAACCCGCGCACTGCCTGCGCAATATCGTGCCGGGTCTTCATCAGCTTCTGCATGCGGGGACGCCGCAAATCCAGATATCGGTACTTCAGGCGGATCGCTTCCGTCACTTCCGCATCATCCTCGATGACGAACGGCGGCGTCTTCGATTCGTTCAACACCTCGACGGCGTCGACAAAGACTTCGATCTCCCCGGTCGAAAGATTCGGGTTCTTGGACTCATCCGGACGCGCCATCACCTGGCCGGTGATGGACACCACGCATTCGCTCCGCAGCGTATGGCCGCCTTGATGGACTGCGGCGTTGCGCTCTGCATTGAAGACCACTTGCGTGAGACCGGTCCGGTCGCGCAGGTCGATAAAGATCACCGTACCGTGGTCGCGCCGCCGTTGCACCCAGCCGTTTAATACCACGGTCCGGCCGACATGGGTCTTATTCAATTCGCCACAGCGATGCGTTCTCACCTTCATGCCACGTGTCTCGCTTTCTTCGTCGAGTGCCGTTTCGTCTTCGAGGGTTTCGCCCAGCCCGGGCGCCGGGGAGGCTTGGGCGGCCGGACGCCGGGGTCCTTCCCTTCCTTTTCCAATGTCCGTCGCTGCTCGACGATGTCGCGCAACGCATTCGCTTCCCGGTCCGTCAGGAACCGGAACTCGCCGGAACCCAGATCGCCCAGTGTAAGCGGGCCCATCTTGACGCGGGTCAATTTGATCACCGGATGGCCGACGGCTTCCAGCATCCGCTTCACCTGATGCTTGCGGCCTTCATGAATCGTAATTTCCACCCAGGAATTGGCTTCGGCCTTACGCACCTTTTTCACCGTGGCCGGACTGGTCATACCGTCTTCGAGCTTGATCCCCTTCTCAAGCTGGGCGATCTCTGCATCCGTCAGGACGCTCTTCACCTTGATGAGATAGGTCTTCGGGACATGATAGCGCGGATGCAGCAAGGCCTGCGTCAAATCGCCGTTGTTCGTCAGCAGCATCAAACCTTCGCTGTCGAAGTCCAACCGGCCGACCGGAAACACCCGCACCGACACCCCATGCAGAAAATTCTTCACCGTCGGCCGTCCACCCGGATCGTCCAGCGTAGACATGACATTCTTCGGCTTATTCAGGATGAGATAGACGAAGGGCTGTGCGTTTTCGAGGTGCTTGCCGTCTACCTTCACGTGATCACGATCAGGATCGACCTTGGTGCCGAGTTCCGTGACCACCTTACCGTTGACGGTGACGCGACCGCTCGCGATCAACATCTCCGCCTTCCGGCGCGAAGCCAGCCCGGTCGTTGCAATAATTTTCTGAAGCCTGGTTTCCATATAGGTACTAGGAGCCTTTACGTCTGACCATCCGGTCCGAGATTCGTCCATTCTCTCTTTTAGGAGCGGGCCTATTGACTCTCACTGCGCGCATCCAGTGAGCACCGCCCGACAATCACAACACTAAGAAATCCGCGTGCGCACTGGGCGAGCAAGAGAGGCGATAGGCCCGCTCCTATTCCCTACTCCCACTCGATCGTACTTGGCGGCTTCGAGCTGATGTCGTAGACGACGCGATTCACGCCCTTCACTTCGTTGATGATCCGGCTCGACATCCGCGCCAGTACATCGTTCGGGATCCTGGCCCAGTCGGCGGTCATCCCGTCTACGCTGGTCACCGCGCGAATCGCTATGACGTTGTCATACGTTCGTTGATCGCCCATGACGCCGACCGTGCGGATCGGCAAGAGCACGGCAAAAAATTGCCAGATTTCACGATACAGTCCCGCGCCGCGGATCTCCTGATCGACAATCGTTTCCGCTCCACGGAGAATCGCCAATCGCTCCTTCGTCACGGAACCGAGCACCCGGATTGCGAGACCGGGACCGGGGAACGGCTGCCGCCAGACAATCTCATCCGGCAACCCAAGTTCCGTCCCCAACACCCGCACTTCGTCCTTGAACAATTCGCGAAGCGGCTCAATCAACTTCAACTTCATCCGCGCGGGCAGCCCACCGACATTATGATGGGTCTTGATCGTGGCCGACGGCCCCTTGAAGCTCACGCTCTCGATGACGTCGGGATAGAGCGTTCCCTGCACCAGATACTTGACGCTCTTCAGCTTCTTGGACTCGACGTCGAAATTCTGAATGAACAGGCGCCCGATGATCTTGCGCTTCCGCTCGGGATCGGTCACGCCCTTCAAGCCGTCCAGGAACTGTGTTGTCCGATCGAGTACCCGAAGATTCAGATGCATCTGCGACGCCAAGGTCTTCTTCACCTGCTCGCGCTCGCCGGCCCGCAGCACCCCATTGTCGACAAAGATACAGGTCAGCTGATCTCCGATGGCCCGATGCGTGAGCGCGGCCGCCACGGAGGAATCAACGCCGCCGCTCAGTGCGCAGATCACCCGATCTTTCCCGACCTGCTCACGGATCTGAGTCACTGCCTGATCCACATAGGACTGCATGGTCCAGGTCGGCGTACAGCCGCAAATCTCATAGACGAAGTTGCGGAGAATCTTCGCCCCTTCCGGCGTATGTGCGACTTCCGGATGGAACTGCAGACAATAGATCCGCCGCTGTTTGGTCTCCGACTTCATCGCCGCGACCGGCGAATTACTCGTATGGGCGATGGATCTGAATCCCGGCGGCATGCGCTCAATCCGGTCTCCATGAGACATCCACACCACCGCCGAACCGCCGGTGCCGATCCCTTTAAAGAGATCGCTGCGGTCGTCGATCAGGAGATCCGCCCGGCCGTATTCCCGATGCGGCGCTTTTACGACTTTGCCGCCGGACAGGTGCGTGACCAGCTGCATGCCGTAGCAGATGCCCAGAATCGGAATGCCCTGATCGAATAATTCTTTGGCAACGGACGGGGCCTTCTTTTCGTAGACGCTGGAGGGCCCGCCGGAAAGCACGATGCCTTGGGGGCGATAGGCCAGAATGGTCGCCAGTGACGCCGTGCAAGGCAGAATCTGCGAATAGACCTGCGCCTCGCGAATGCGCCGGGCGATCAATTGGGTATATTGCGATCCAAAATCGAGGACGAGAATGCGGTTATGCCAAAGTTCCATAGTGTTAGCTTTCAGCTGTCAGCATTCAGCCGTCAGCACCCGATCAGATAAGGATAATCGTACACATGCTCATGACAAGATCTGAACCGAGGTAGGAACGATTCGAGTCCTGCTGAAAGCTGATGGCTGAGAGCTAACGGCTTTCGATCACTCCCAATCCATCCGGTAGTTCGGTGCTTCTTTGGTGATAATGACGTCGTGCACGTGGCTTTCGCGAAGGCCGGCCACGGTTTGCCTGATGAAGGTGGCATTTTTCTGAAGGTCGGCAATTGTCTGACAACCGCAGTATCCCATCCCGGACCGGACACCGCCGACCAGCTGATAGATGACGGCTCCCAACTGCCCTTTGTACGGAACGCGGCCTTCGATGCCTTCAGGGACAAGCTTTTGGGCCGGGCGTCCGCCCTGGCCATACCGGTCGCCGCCGCCGCGCTCCATCGCGCCGATGGAACCCATGCCGCGATACACCTTATAGGTTCTGGCTTGATAGAGGACTGTTTCACCAGGCGATTCTTCCGTTCCTGCCAGGAGTCCGCCCAACATCACAGAAGAGGCACCCGCCGCCAAGGCCTTGGTCACGTCGCCGGAGAACTTGATCCCACCGTCCGCAATGATCGGCACTCCGGTTCCACGAAGGGCTTTGGCACAATCGGCAATAGCCGTCAGCTGTGGCATCCCTGCGCCGGACACAATGCGCGTCGTGCAAATCGAACCGGGACCGACGCCGACCTTCACGGCATCGACACCCATCTTCAGTAAATCTTTCGCCGCTTCCGCCGTCGCAATGTTACCGGCGATCAATTCCAGAGCCGGATGCTGCTTCTTGAGCCGCTTCACCGTATCCAGCACGGTCTGGGAATGCCCGTGCGCGGTATCGACGACAATCAGATCCACACCGGCCTTGACCAAGAGGCTCGTGCGCTCATCAGTATCCGACCCCACGCCGACGGCTGCGCCCACGCGCAAGCGACCATGCGTATCCTTGCAGGCATTGGGATACTTGATGCGCTTTTCGATGTCCTTGATCGTGATCAACCCTTTGAGCTCGTAGTTCTTATTCACGACCGGCAGCTTTTCGATGCGGTGCTCGTGCAAAATATCGCGAGCCTTTTCCAGGCTCGTCCCCACCGGGGCTGTCACAAGCTTGTCGCGCTTCATGACTTGCGACACCTTAAGATCCATACGGGTTTCGAACCGCAAATCCCGATTCGTCAAAATACCGACCAGCTTGCCCGCTTTCGTGACGGGAATGCCGGAGATCCGATACTTCGCCATCAGGGCATGCGCATCGCGGATCGTCTGCTCGGGTGAGATGGTCACGGGATCCATAATCATCCCGCTCTCCGACTTTTTTACCCGGTCCACTTCAGCGGCCTGATCCACCGGCGACAATACGCGATGGATGATCCCGATTCCGCCTTCACGAGCCATCGCGATCGCCAGCCGCGACTCGGTCACGGTATCCATCGCCGCGCTGACGAAGGGGACGTTAATACGAATATTCCGCGTCACCAGCGTGGACGTCTCAACCGTGTTCGGCAAGACTTGCGACTTCGCCGGCACCAGGACAACGTCGTCATACGTGAGGCCCAATCGCGGTTCTTTATCCAGCATAATCTCCCCGTACCCTGCCTACGGCCCGTTCGTCAGGCCCTATCGCGTCTGTTGCGCTTTATCGAGCTCCGCCATCGCTTCGGCATTTTCCTGCAGCCGCTCGCTGCCTTCATCGGCCGGCATGAACTGTTGCACCCGCGTATTCCCGCTATCCACGACGAACACGCTCCCCCGGGCATCCACCGCGAGACCATAGGGGAAATTGAATTGCCCGTCGCCGTTGCCGTAGCCACCCCACTGCGTAATGTAATTGCCTTCTTTGTCGAATTTCTGCACGCGCTGGTTGCCGGCATCCGTCACATACACATCGCCGGCGCCGTCCACCGCCACGCCCCAGGGATTCCGCAACTGTCCGGCTTCCTGCGCATGCGGGCTGCTCGCATGACCGGCCTCGGGGCTGCCTCCCCACTTGGCCAGCAACTGCGGCAACACGTTGGTGCTGGTGTCGAACTTCTGAATACGGTGGTTGCCCATGTCCACAACATACACGGCGCCGTCGCTCTGATCGACAGCCACGCCACGCGGGAAGTAGAACTGCCCGTCGCCGCTGCCGAAGCTGCCCCAGGCCATGATGAACTCGCCGGCCATATCGAACTTCTGCACGCGGAAATTCGCGCTGTCCACGACGTAGACGAAGCCGCGCACGCGATCGACCGCGATGCCCCATGGCGCATTGAACTGGCCTTCGCCGTTGCCGCGCGACCCGAACTTCATCAGGTACCCACCGAGCTTCCCGTCGAACTTCTGCACGCGATGGTTGTTGGTATCGACCACCCACACATCGCCCTTGCCGTCGCAGGCGATACCGGTCGGGTTATGGAAGTTCGCGTTGGCCGATCCGAAGCAGCCCCAGAGGATGATGAAGTTTCCGGCGTTATCGAATTTCTGGATGCGATTGTTGCCGTTGTCGACGGCGAACAACGAACCCTGCTGATCCACACACAAGCCGTACAGCGGCGCCATGAACTCGCCTCCGTGCAGGAGCGACGCGCCGCGGCCAGGCTGTCCCCACTTGGAGACACAGACGTACCCGGACGTGTTGACGAGAATGCTGGCGCTGGCCGGAGTCGAGACGTTATTGCCCACGTCCTTGAACCAGACATAAATGGTCTTCGGTCCATCGGTCGGCGACAGAATGAAGGGAATCGTGGCGCCGAACTTGATCGCCGTCGTGACATCGACCCATCCCGGCGTGCCGCCCATCGGCGTCAACGGACTTTCCGAAATGAAATAGGCCGTCACACCGGTATCCAAATCCGTCGCGGAAATCGTGACGACGACTTCCGGCGAATTCGTCATGAACGCGCCGTGATTGATGACCGCATACGGATTCTGCGGAGCGGTAATGTCGATGAGCACCGGCGTCGAGGTGACTTCCTCCGATACCTCGCTCTCAGTACCGTCTTCGAACACCGCCGTGATGGCATAGAAATACGCCGTGTCGTTGGTCAATCCGGCATGCGTGTAGGGACTGGTCACCCCTTCGACTTTGGTCCCGGACTGAATGGTGACGCCCTGCGCGGTATTGAAATACAAATTGTAGGAGACCGCGCCCTGCACATCCAACCAGCTCAGATAGATTTCCGTGTCGCCCGGCTTGACCGCCACGCTGCGTGGAGGCTGGACCGCACCCGCCACTGGAGCCGGCAACGACTGCTCTTTCCCTCGATTGATTTCCTCTTCCGTCGGTACATATTTCACGACGCGGCTGTTGCCGCTATCGACGACAATGACCGCGCCCTCTTTATCGACGGCGATCCCGGACGGGAAGTTCAATTGCCCTTCTGTCTTTCCGCGGTTCCCGAAGGAGCAGAGGAAGGTGCCGTTGCCGTCGAACTTCTGGACGCGATGGTTGCCGTTATCCACGACGTAGACATTGCCGAGCGCGTCGCACGCAATCCCCCAGGGCGATTTGAATTGGCCGGGCCCGTGCCCTTCACGCCCCCACTTGGTCAGGAAGCTGCCACGCGCATCGAACTTTTGAATCCGGTTATTGCTCTCATCGGCTACGAAGATGTTGCCGACGAAATCGACCGCGACGCCGCGGGGAAAGAAAAATGCACCGTCGAAACTGCCGTCGCGCCCCCACTTCAGCAGCGGCTGGCCGTCGGACTGAAACTTCTGAATGCGGGCGTTGCTCGTGTCGGACACGTAGACATTGCCTTCTTGATCGGTCGTGATCCCCCAGGGCACATCGAACTTGCCCATGTCGGCACCGCGCCAGGCGAACCCGAACTTGCCCCAGGCCTTCATGGCATTGCCTTCGAGATCGAACTTCTGCACGCGGTTGTTGCCGCTGTCGGCAATGTAAATCACATCGTCCGGACCGACCGCCAACCCGCGCGGATAGTAAAACGATCCTTCTTGTGAGCTCGGTTCGCTGCCCCATCGGGCGATGAACTTCCCGTCTTTTGAAAATTTCTGAATCGAATGATTGTCGGTATCGGCGACATACATGTTGCCGTCTTTGTCGAGCGTCAGCCCGGTCGGCGAGCTGAACTCTCCATCGTCCGGGCCTTCCTGCCCGAAGGCCATGGCCAACAGATAGGGTGAAGGAATCGCCATCACTTCCTGCGACTCCAGACTCTCCCCCTTCTGCGTGACGACGGTCACAACATAGTGGTAACAAGTCCCGTTAGCGAGATCGTCGTGAAGAAAAGGAGCGGTCGCGCCTTCGAGGCAGGTCGCCTTTTCCTTCTTCACTCCGATGACGGATTTGAAATCCTCGGCGCTGGCAATGGGGCGCGTGAGTTCTGAAAACTTGATCTGCACGCCCTTCGTGGTCTGGAAATAGAGGTTGTAATACATGGCGTCGGGCACCGCATCCCACACGATGGTGACCCGGCCATTGCCTGCTTTGGCCTGAACGTTTTGCGGCGCGGGAGGCAGCTCTTCATCCGCGGCGACCGAATCGCCGGCGCCCCACTCACTCTGGGTGCCTTCGGCGGACAAGATCAGCCGGTCGAACTGGAACATTTCGTCAAAAAGCCATGCCTTCATCATAGATGTTGCCTCGTGTTGCTAAAGCCGTCCCGCGCCAAGAACCAAGGGTCTTTCAATCACTTAGAATTGGATTGGCGAGTCTAACAAAGCGCTGGAAAGAGAGTCAAGGAGCGGGAAAACAGTGCGCGGCGACAGCTCACGCCATTATTGCACTCGTGCCGGAGCCGCCGGGATTGCGTGTGATAGAGGGCAAATTGTCGACGGCGTCATACACATATGTCGCGCCATTCCCCTGCCCGTCGATCACCCGCAACAGACGGTCCAAGTCGTCGTGGATATACTGCGCCAGGTCAGCCACCGCCAGGGTTGATAGCAATGACTAGAGCACCAGCACGCAGGCCACAACTGTCAGCACTTTTGAGAACAACATCTGCTTCACCACAGGTCTTACGTCACCGACTTGAACACAATCGTGCTTCAGCTAGATCGCACCATCCTCATTTGTCTTTCTGAGTGCACAGTCAAGAACCAACCCCATCTTTCGCTTTCATGTTCAACTGGCTTTAGCAAGGACCTAGCCGTTATGGCTGTTTTTGTAGAGAGTTCTTAGCACCAAACGCGAGGAAGGCCAAGGGGACACTAGAGGCAACAAGCGGATATGCAAAGAATGCGGTAACTAGCACTACGAAGAAAGAAATAATGTTGCTAAAGTCGTCATTTACGCTCCATAGCATCCGCCGAGCTGGGCCTGAAATCGTAAGGATTGCTCCTGCCATGAGGAAAACAAGATATGATCGTTCGCCAAGCATCCCTAGAATGCGCCCAATTTTCCAGTCTTGAATCCATGCTGAGATTGCAAACAAAAGAATAATCCCTAAACTCGCAGAAATTATGAAGCTGCCGTAGTTTGAAATCTTTAAGACGGCTAGTGAGACTTCTTGGGTCCGTGAGAACATACACACCACTACTATCAGGGGGAATATAAAATAAGGGGTTACTCTATAGAAATAGTTTCTTAGCTTACAGAGATAGACGAATGGAAGAGATGCAAGAGCAATGTCTATCCCCCAATATGAAAAGGGCCGAGATCCCAGAAGATCATTGAACAGGACAATGCTGAAGGAGAGTAGATAGCAATAGCCTAGGCTGGCAATGAGGCCTTGGCTATCAGACCATTTCGCCAATAGGCGAGTAATAATCACGGTGCTAAATAAGGCCGGTAAGAACCAAAGGTCGACATAAATTCCCGTTGCATCAAGAGAATACCAATCCCCATGAAGAAGAACGGTTAGGAGCTTAGGTGCGAAACCAAACGTTGGTGTTCCCAGGTCGTTCTTTATGGCTTGGATAAAGAAGGCAAGGCAGAGGTAAAACAAAGACCAAGATATGAATGGAACGACCAAGCGGATGAGCTTAGCTTTAATAAATGCTACGAGTGGTCCGTCGGCTCGAATATACATGCCTCCCGACCCGAGAAAAAATGGCATGTGGAAGGAGTAAATGAATTTATATAAAAGCTCGTGACCGCTATTCCAGCTCGCAATTGTATGTCCTGCGACAACAAGTAATATGCCAAGCCCTTTGGCAATATCAGTGGGACGTTCTCGATTCATATATTATTGATATGGATTCCGCTTCAAGCTTTGTCAAGAAATTCAGTCCTGAGCGTCCACAATATCTGACGTCTCTTCGGCAATCGATGGAATCTCTGAGTGGCGAATCTGAAAAAATCCGCTGCTGGCCGTCTGGCCAAGAAGATCTGTCGGCACTACAGCGTCAACTCTGCCACGTACTACAAGTGGACCGCCTAGTACCGGAACTGGAAGGGCCGGATGTGAAGCGCCTCAAAGAGCTGGAACACGATAACAGCCCGCTTAAAAGGACCAGAATTCAGGGTCTCAGAATCCTGAGTCAGCTCTTGAGCTCGCACTCTGTCAGCACCTGCCCGTTGCTAGTCAGCTTCGTGGAACACGCGCGGTAAAAAGACTGGCTCCGCACCCGTTTATGGGAGGGATGGGAGATGAGAGGAGCGATGCGATTTAATCAGGACTTGCAAATAGCGTTGGAGGAAACGACACGACCGATGAACCCTGGCTTAGCCCTGTTGAGCGGATTCCTCAACGAGCACATCTTCAGCTTTTAACTCGATCTCGACTGTGACTTCCGCCTCAGCGCTGAGCTCGACTTGCACCTCCGCGGCCTCCGTCACGGATGACTCTTCTCCGCTCAAGGCCTTGATTGCCTCAGTCGTGCTGTCGATCACTGCCGCTTCAGCAGCCGTTGGCACAGCCACCTCCATGGAATCCATCGGCAGCAGCGATTGATCGGACTCACCCAATTCCGTGAACTCCCGCAACGGCGGCAGTTGCGTCAGATCGTTCAAACCGAAATGCTCCAGGAAGAACTTGGTCGTGCCGTACATGATCGGACGCCCCGGCACTTCCTTCCGGCCCACGATGCGCACGAGCTTCCGCTCAAGCAAGGTCCGAACGACCCCGGAGGTTTCAACGCCGCGAATCTCTTCGATCTCTGAACGAACAATCGGCTGTTTGTACGCAATGATCGCCAGGGACTCCAGGGCGGATCGGGACAGCTTCGCCGCCGACTTGGTTTTATCAAGGCGCTTGATCCAGGTGGCGTATTCCTGCTTGGTCACCAGACGGAACCCACCGGCGATTTCGACCAGCCTGACCCCGCGCCCTTCCTGATCCAACTCCTCTCCAAGCCCGCGCAAGGCTTGTGCGACATCCGCCTTCGTTACATCGCCCATGATCGCCACCAGGCGCTGCACGGACAACGGCTCAGGGGAGACGAACAACAGCGACTCGATGATGCCGCGCAATTCACGATCGGCAATCGCCTGTACCGCGCCCTCATTCGCCGGCGCGGCCTCTACGGAGGCGGCTTCCGTTGGTTCGGATTCAGCCGATACATCCAGTGCCGCCGAAGGCTCAGGCCCCTCAGAAATCGCTTCGCCGGCCGAGAGGTCGCACGCTGCGGTGTCGATGGATTCCACCGATTCAGAAACCTCAAGCTCAACCTCAACCGAGGTCATGTTTATATCGTCGGTGATCGGCGTCATGCCCCCCTCCATTCGGCGTCTAAATCATCGAGCTCCGCTGGATCCGGCACGAGCGAGAACGTCCGTGAAACCAGAATCGGCCCGAAGGTCTCGCTCTGAAAGACGTGCGCGACCCGCAACCGAATCAGCTCCAGCAAAGCCAGAAACGTCACAATAATCACCAGCCGGTGGCAGGAGCCGTCAAAGAGCGCGGCAAACGAGACCGAGTCCTTGCCTTCCAGCGTTTCCAAAATCACATTCATCCGTTCTCGCACCGTGAGATTGTCCGGCACGATTTCAATCAGCGTCTTTCCTCCGCCCGGATTCCGTTCGACGATCGCCTTCAGCGCATCGACCAGATCGAAGAGCGACACATTGTCCATGGACGTCTCATCCGACTCGACTTCAACAACGAGCGGCTCCGGCTCGCGGCTGAAGATTTCCCGCCACATTTTTTCCTGGCCATCGAGCTGACGCGCGGCTTCTTTGTACGTCTTGTACTCCAGCAGCCGCCGGACCAATTCCTCACGCGGGTCTGGCCCGTCTTCTTCGTCCTCCGCCGCCTCGTCCGCCGGCAGCAGCATCTTGGACTTGATCTGCAACAGAGTGGCGGCCATGACCAAAAACTCCCCCGCCACGTTCAGATTCAATTCCTTCATCGCCTCGACATATTCGAGATATTGCTGGGCGATTATGTTGATCGGAATATCGTAGATATTGATTTCACTCTTCTTGATGAGATGCAGAAGCAGGTCCAGAGGGCCTTCAAAATTCTCGATACGGACCTGATACGGCAGCTCGGTCTGTTCGAACCCACTGGTCTGTTGGTTGGGCTGATCCACGAGGGCGTTATAGCAAGTTATAGGGGGACGGGGCAAGCCTGAAACTATATGTTGGGGGTCAGAGACTTCAGGGAATTATTTCAATTTTACGGCGTAGGCGGCGAGAAACGCCGCCACGAGCAGGATGCCCAGCGTAATCGCATATTGCTGAAAGGTAGACTGCCCCCTCGTCCCTACCCCTTCCTGCGCGATCCCTTTCGTCCCGTTGGTCAGAGGCTTCTGATCGAAGCGGACTTTGGCCAAGTCATCGCCCCGCTTAAAGTCAGCATTGGAGAAATCCACGGTCTGGAGAAACTGCGCACCGGCAAACCGCGCCTCACCGGAAAAGACCGCGAACGCGAAGAATGCCTCCCGGCTGAAAATGGCGTCGGAGAAATTCACCAGCTTCTTGAATTGCGCGCCGGAAAAACCGGTCCCCAACCCGAAGCGCGCCCGCTCAAAATTCACCGGCGCCTCACAGACGATTTCTAGAAACTCTGCCATCCCATCGAACAGACTCTCTTGGCAGTCCACCGGTCCGCGAAAGACCGAACGATGAAAGCGAGTATGCGGACCGAACCTGGTACCGGCGCAGCTAAGTCCCTGGGCAAAATGCCCTTGAACGAAATAGGCCTCTCGCTCAAACAGGGCGCGATCCATCGTCAACGCCCGCTGAAAGACCGACCGTGACAGATCCACGCCGTCCGTGAATCTGGTGCCATGAAAATCGACCGTGCCCTCGAATTCCAGCGTCCCCTTGGCCGATCGATGACGGAGTGCGCCTTGCACCACCGAATCGCGGATGATCAGATTCCCCGCCACGCTCCGCTGCTCTTCATTGTTCAACGCGCTGAGCGCCGCCTGCTGCTCGAGTGTGAGGCCTTTGGGAATTTGCGATGTCCGAACCGGCAGTTGATCGAAAATCAGATCACCCTGCACCACCACGCCGACCAGGTCCACCGCCTGCCCCTGCGTGAGCGCCTGCAT
This sequence comes from Nitrospira lenta, assembly GCF_900403705.1. Classification (NCBI taxonomy): domain Bacteria; kingdom Pseudomonadati; phylum Nitrospirota; class Nitrospiria; order Nitrospirales; family Nitrospiraceae; genus Nitrospira; species Nitrospira lenta. The sequence goes on from NZ_OUNR01000021.1 coordinate 81,394, forward strand.
CACGCTCGCGGCAGGAACAACCTGCGCGTCGCGCTCGGCTTTCGTGCAATCCGCGCTTAGGTGCTTCATGAACGGACCGGACTTCCCGCCGGGTGAAGATTCAACGGTGCAGGCCGCTTCAGCGGCGCCGGTGTGACAGAGCCCGCCTATCAACAGCACACACAACAGTATTAGTCCGCATGGTCGCGTCATATTCATCATGGTCGCCGTTATACGAGATGCGTGAGGTGAAGACAAGGCTGGAGTTTGAACGGATCTCGCTAAGGAAGGCTGCTTAGAATGGCCCGATACTCATCGTCCGTCAGCCGATGCATTCCCAGGCTCAGCCGCCGAGTCAGTTCCGCCTGATCCTGAATCTGAAGCACCGACTGCAACAGGCGGTGACTCTCCTGCGGGGTCGAGGTCCATTGTTTCGTCAGCGCGACGCGCACGAATCCGAATCGCGCTTCCGTCTTAAAATCTTCGCGCAGAAACTCATCCATCTGCTGCACAGGAAGGACCCCGGACACGATCTTCACATCGGCACAGATTCCCGCCTTCAGCACATAGACCAGCGCATGTGAATCGGGAGTCAGGAACGTGGTCAGGTTGTCACGAATCAACGCCGAGCAACAGCCCCACAACCCGTGGGTCAATTGGAGCGAGGCGCTTTCAGGTGAGCTGCGCTCGCGGAGAGTACCGGCCACAAATAAAAAATGACTCATGGAGATTCGGGATCAGAACCCAGGAAGGAAAGTGACAGTCACCACACTCATTTGTGCCGATCCTTCTCGATCTCCGGAAGAACCGGCACATGCAGCAGGGACCGTCCGTCAGTTATTACGATAGTCGTCGGTGTCGTCCAGCAGGTCTTCGGACTTTTCGAGGAAGTCGGCCGCTTCGTCGTCATCGGTGAGTGCCAAATCGCCCTGCAACTCTTCTTCGATGTCGCCTTCCGCTTCGGTCTCGACCTCTAATTCCTCGTCCACCAACTCTTCATCCACATCATCAATCTCTTTGGGCATCGGCACCGGAGCCGGCCTGGCGGCCACGACGGGCCTCGGAGCCTCCTCCACCGGAGCAGCCACGGACTTCACCGGAGCCACGGGCTTAGGAGCGACAGGCTTCTTCGCCGCGACGGCTTTTTTGACGGCTTTCTTGGGCGCAGGCTTGGCAGACGCCTTCTTTTTCACTGCCGGCTTCGCGGCCTTCTTGGCCACGGCCTTTTTCACAGGCTTCTTCGCCACTGCCTTCTTAGCCGATTTCTTCGCCGGCTTTCTCGCGACGGCTTTCTTGACCGACTTCTTCGCGACCGCCTTTTTAGCCGGCTTGGCGGTTTTCTGCTTCCCAGACGACTTCTTGACGGCCTTCTTTGCGACGACCTTCTTCTTAGACTTCGCCATCAGATTTCCTCCTGATCAAGTGCACAACGCATGGCGGACCGCATTGCGGCCTCCATCTAGCATGATCCCATAGCCTCTTGCAACCGGTAGATTTATCGACCGAAACTTGCGCAGTTTTGGCTAAGGTGCCACCCAGCCCGTTCAACCGCCATCCAAGCAATACCCCCCGTCCCGGTGCATCCCTATGGCCTCCTGATCAGGCAGGGCCTATCCTCGCAGGGAGGGCGTCATGATAAACTGAAGGTGAACGCCTAGACCGTGCAATGAATCGTTGCTCCTGAATTCGGCCCTCAGACTATGCAGAAACGACAAAGGACCCGACAGCCCATGACACGCGCCGTAACTATCGCCTTCGTCAGTCTCTTCATCACCAGCCTGGCCTGGCCGACGACGGCCATGCCCATCGCGACACAAATCATCATCGAAGACGGCTCCCCCTACTTTGCGCCGTCGAAAGCCATCGCCACCAGCGGGAGTCCCATTCGCTGGGACAACCCGACACCCACCGACCATACGGTCACACATAACGGGTGCGTTGAAGACGGCACCCCCTGCCTCTTCGATTCAGGCATTATCCCCCCCGGAGAGCAATTCAGTGTTTCAGGGCTCCCCCCCGGCCGCTATCTCTATCACTGCCGCATCCACCCCATCATGCGCGGGGTCCTCACCGTGACGGATGCCGCCACCATGCCGTCCCAGCTCTAATGCGCCGTTCATCGCTCGGCGCACCAGCCCCGCGCAATACCCATGAGGGGCCTGTCACGAATCACACGGCGCTGCATTGGTCTTGCGAGATCACGGTCCGCTCAGGTAGGCTGCGCCTTCCTACGGGGTAGAAACACAGGCCATGAAGCCCGTTGCCGCAGTCCAAGAACCGCTCCAGCTTACCGGCGAGACGCTGAATCTCCTCGCCTGGCACATTCCCGATCTGGTCGCCTATCAACATCGCGAAGATGAATATTGGCTCGCGCCGCTCGACGACAACTTTCCCTTGATCCGGCTCAACCTGACCGGCATCGAAATGCTGAAATCGATGAGCGGGCATATCACCGTCGGCGCCCTGCTCGAAAAGTACGGCAACAAAGTCTGCGGACCGGACGGGCAGCCGGGTCAATGGCACCTAGAACGCTGGGCCACCCCGAACTTCTCTCTCTGCTACTTCGGTACCGAACCGCCAGGCGGGCACCGACACCAAGCCAAGTGGGACATTCTGCTGCAACAGATCCGCGAAGGATGGTCAGGGCAGGCAGGGTTTGAGGGCGAAGAACATCTGGAAGATTTTCATCATCACGAATTGACGGAAAGCGCCGAAGACGACGGCCACTTCGATCTGATCGAAACCACCGTCTCACATCTGTTCCGTGAACCGAACGAGGCGTTGAACGGCCTCACCTATGGCCGGCTCCTCATGCGGCAACTCCGTCAGCTCGGCTGGTTTAACCCCAAACCTAAAGTCATCGTAGAAGTCGGTGGCGGGCTGGGTTATGTGGCGCGCGAACTCGCCAAAGAGCTGCTACCGTTCGAGCGGCAGAGCATCCGCTACATCTCCCTCGACATCACCAGCCCGTTCTTAAAACTGCAAACCAAACGGGCCAAAGAAGGCGGCTGGGGTGGCCTTGGAACCAGGGCCAATGCCGAAGCCCTGCCCTTCACGGATAACTCGGTCGATCTCGTCATCGATAACGAAAACATGGCCGACATGACACCGGTCAAGCTGACACGCCAGGAGTTGCTCAGCAATACAGGCGAGACCGAGCAGCATCAAGAAGCGCTGGATTGGATCAGACGCATCCGCCTCCCGATCGAAGCCAATCCGCCGGACGATGTTATCTTTAATCTGGGGCCGATCCGCTTCGTGGCTGAATTGTGGCGGGTGCTAAAACCAGGCGGACATGCATTCTTGACCGAATTCGGCGTAGAAGAAGGCTGGCCGGCCTCAGTCAAACTGCCCGGCCATACCGAATATGAAGTGCAATACAGCCACCTGCGGCAGGCCGTGCGCTGGCTGGGATTTCAGGAACGCTATCTCTCGCTCCCCCAGTTTCTGGCCATGAAGCCGGACACGAAGGTCCTCTGCACCGGTGCGGCCTATACGATTCAACGATTCTGCCAGGCCATGAACAAGCCCTTCACCGTCCGCGCCTACACCGAGGGCGAACTGAAACAGACTCTCGACGACATGCTCCCCAAGATCCACGGTGCGCACTATCACGACGTGGTCGATCCCGCCTGGTTCGGCCTCATCGATTTCAAAGTACTGTTATTGGAAAAACCAGGCGGCGCCCCGAAAGCCCAGTTCACAGAGAACAACGGCTATCGGTGGTATTCGCAGAAGTAACCGCACCTCCGCTCACCAGACTACGGCTGTTCTTCAACGACCTTTTCCGTGATTGCCGATCCGCCGGCCGGCGCCTCGGACTCTTTCGGAGGCAGGATGAATCCGAGCGGGTCACGGACAAACTCCCGCAGTAACCGGCCTAACAATTCCACCACATCCCGGCGCGGAAAATCATACGCACGCAACGCCGTGTACAGCGACAGAAGAAAACTGACGCCCAAATTCAGCACAAACATCACGGCCACGCCGGCGGTGGCATGGAGAAACCATCCGTCTCGATACCATTCCGCCTGCAGCGAGGCGCTGGCCAGCGCCAGCATGCCGCTCGACAGGGTGACGTGACGGACATCCAGGGGAAATCCGAAAAACATCCCGACGGCCGGGGTCATACCCAGCATCATCCCGAGCGACACATTCGTCCCCCATCCGGCAATGTTGCGCGAGAACCGATCGCCCCACAGGGCCATCCGCTCACGCCCGAAGACCCGGACCCCCCAGGAGTGTTCCGCCAAGGACTGCGGCACATTGTGATAGACGGCCCAGTTTTCGATCCACCCGCCGACCAGACTCGACAGCCACAGAGTGGCCCCGGTCAGCGCGGCGAAAATCACCGTCCCGCTGTTCACCGGGCTGAGCGTTTCATACACATGTTCGGCTGTGTGCAAATCAAGAATCGGCGAGCCGGTGACTGCCCGCCAGCAGGCATCGAGCAGATAGGCCGACGCCGAAACGACCAACACATTGCTGACCGCCGCCGCAATCTGAGAATAAGAAATCCGCTTGATGAACGCGACGACCTCATCCAACCGCGCCGTCCCTGGTTGCTCACGCATAATCGTCGCGAGCGTGGCCGCCGTCATCGCCGGCTGCTTGGTGGCGAGAATCAAGTGGAAGGTCTGCATCAAAAGAAAACTAACCGCATAATTGACCCCGTAGCCCAAGCCCGCCAGAAACGGCGCCAGCCCCAGCGTGAAGATCGACATCTTGATCGCCGCAGTGAAGGAGGTGAGCACGCCGCCACCGGCCGCCGCCGCCCAGATCTGCCGATACTCGCGCCGATCTTGCGCGATGTAATGCTCACCCGTCACACCCGACCGGTCCACGATCTTCCGATGTAAGAGCCGTGTGTTCGTTTTGAGCAAATGGCCGACGCTGCTCTCCTGCAAACTAGCTTCCACCAGGGCAATGAGAAAGGCCTGAATGGATTTGGCAGAGGACGCTTCGTCGCGGCTCGCCATCACTTCGGCCATCGTTTCCATGCGCTTGAGACAATGCGTCAGGACTTCCAGGCCGTAGACAATATCGAGGCTGACGCCGGCCACTTCCAGTCGCCGGCGGATCCAGCGGATTTCGTTCTGACACTTTGCCACGGCCTCTGCCCAGACCGGCTCCAGAGAGTCGACTTCCTCGCCCGATTGCCAGCGACCGGCGAGTTGCTCGCTGACGCTGGCCAGCCGGTAAAACGGTGATTCCATAATGGCCGCCGGCCGTCGGCTCCTTGCACGAAGCTTGTCCGACAAACCCTGCGCCTGCACACGAATCGCCAGCAGACGAAACCCGTCAGTAAACGCCCGGCCGAGCGGATTGGGCCGGTCAGGAGTCGACGGCGGAGTCAGCGCGGCGAGGATTCTGCAGAACAATCGGGCAGGAAGCTGCGCAAACCATTTCACCTCGACGGTGCTCCGATATTGCCGTTGGAAGAGGTGCGTCAGGTCCCGATCGTTTCTCACGGCCGGCAGGACCTTATGCAATGTCCGATTCGCCACCTCCACCAGCAGGCCACGCTCGCTGGGCAACCCGGCCTCACCCAGCAGATTGACCGCATCGGTCTCCTGAAGGATCAGCCAGACGGCGTCCTGCACGCGCTGCCTGACATCGGGAACGCCTTCAAGCACATCCAGCAAGAGCTCCCAATAGAGATAGGCCTCGCGCCAGCGCATGCGGACTTGCAGCACACGCAACGACGGGCTCGTCCCTACCCGCGTCCAATGAATCAGACGCAGCCAAGTATCGAGCCGGTCACCGAGCGTGCTGGCATCGACAAAGTTCTGCAGCGCCTCCGCGAGAGCTTGCCGCGTGGCATTATCTCCGCGGGAGGGTCCAAAAAACGCCAGGACCTGGTCACGCACCGTCCCTACAGCAGGCGGAACATTCCCCTGGCTGAAATCTACTGACACATCTTCAGGTTGGTCAGTCACGCACAATCCTCGTTAGAATAAAGCCAGAAACGACTGTACAAGACTCGCTGCCAAAGAGGCAATCTGAACACGGATCACATCGACGTCAACAGGCTGTATTGGGAAAGCCCGGAGGCGCTCCGAAAGCCCAGTTCACCGAGACCAAAGGCTATCAGTGGTATTCGCAGAAATAATAAGCAACTAGGACTAATGCACCTGGGCTAGTTATTCGGGTAAAGAAACTCAGAAGTAATTCCTTTCCCCAACAAATACTCTTTTGCCTCAGATTCAGTGCCGGAAGGGAGTACTAGCTTGAGAACAATCGTTTCGCCCGCCAACTCTTTCTCCTGCTCTCGCCAAATGGTTTCAAGATCAACTCTGAGCTCCATCTGCGCAAAGTAAATGGCCTGCTGGTTTTTTGCTCTTTGGTTTAGAATTTGGTTGGCTGGATGAAACATTAGCGGAATGCCAAGAGCCTTCCCTGCATTCCCGTCCTCATTCATCTTCTCAATAATTTCGCCAACCGGAATAATCTGCAACGTTTTTCCCGTTGCTGTTGCGTCACAGATATAGACCGCCCCGTCTCCTATCCGGTTATCATTTGCAAAATATAGCGCTATGTCGGACGACTTCGTCCAATCAAGCATGTTCGTTCCTCTTAAAAGGAAAGGACCGTCCTGCATTTCATCAGGATGTTGCTGAATTCTCTTCATAAGCTCAAACCAGGGATCAATGCCACGCGCAGTCTCAAGGTCAGTAAGCTCTTTTGAAGGGTGACCCAAAGTGCCAAACTTCAGCAGAAAGAGATTCAGAAGGGCCCGATGCAAATCCATAGAATCAGAAAGACGTCTCGAAAACTTTGAATGCTCTTCGAGACCGAACAACTTTGACTTAATAGATCTTACGAATGTCGAATCCACCAACCACTCTCTTTTTCGATGGCCTCGAAAAACCAACAAGTTATCTTCACGATTAAACAATCGTTCAAGGCGCTGCAACTCGTGAAGAAAGTCCCCAAACGATCTAGGAACCCACTCCTTCGCGCTTTCATTAACAACTGTAGTTGAAAGAGCTGGAACTACGTTTTTCATAAAACTCACCTACCTGGATTGCGTCATCTCATTGCTGAGCCCAGATGCAAAAGTACTCCTTCTCGCAACCCCAAATCGCTCACCAGCACAGCCGACATCCCTAATGTCTCCATCACCGTTCGGATGATGATCGCGCCGGCGGCGATGACTTCTTCGCGATTCTTTTCCAAACCAGGGAGGCCGACACGGTCGGCTTTCTTGCGAGTGAGTAGCGTCTGTTCGAGTCCCTGCACCGTCGCGAGAGTCAGCCGATAGTTGTGGATGCGGGCCGGTTCGTAAACAGATAGTTTCTGAGCCATGGAGGCAAGCGCCGTAATCGTTCCGGCGGTCCCGACGAAGGTTGCGGCTTCATAGCCTGTCATCTCCGTAACGGCCGCCCTGGTTTCCCGCGCAATCCAATCCCGCGCCTGCCCAACTTCCTCGCTCGTCGGAGGATCGTGATGAAGCAGCCGTTCACACAAGCGCACGACGCCGATGTCGATGGAACGGACAACCGGCTGCTGGTCCGGCCGATCCAGAATAAATTCCGTGCTGCCACCGCCGATATCCAACGCCAGCATGTCGCTCACGCCGTCTGGCAAGCCTGAACGAATCCCTAGAAGTGTGCGCCGCGCTTCTTCGTCGCCGGTGATGACTTCGACATCGAATCCGGCTTCGCGCTTCACCTTCTCCAAAAACTCGGCACGATTGGCGGCATCGCGGACGGCGCTCGTGGCAACGGCCGTACAGCCATCGACCCGATAGGTCTCAATGACCGCCTTCCACTCCTGCAAGCACTGGATCACCCGATCCATCGCCGCCTGGCTCAAGCGCTTGTGCTGATCGACGCCTTCACCGAGACGAAGAATGCGCCGCTCGGATCGGAGTTCTTTGAGAGGTGTTTGCGGAGAACAATCGGCGATGAGGAGCCGACAGGTGAGGGTGCCGATATCGATACCGGCGAGCCGGCGCGGGCGAACGGAGGAGGCGCTCATTGCTCGTCCCGGATCTCGTCCATCTCGGCGTCGAGTTTCTTCCGAGCGTCTTTCAACTGCTGAATCTCACGGACCACACGGCCGATTTCTTCGTCGTAGGTCACTCGTTCAGCTGTCTCGCCCCGCTCTTTCATTTCAACGGCCCGTTCACCAATGTCTTTATAGAGATCAGACAATTGCTGATCGATTTTCCTGACCTCCAACCGTATTCGGAGGAGCTCAGTCTCTTCCAGCGCACGGCCCGCGACATGCGCCGTGCCCAATCGCAGTGTGGCGAGCCCTGACCGAAAATCGTCTTTCAACCGCTGCAATAATCCCATGCCTCTCCTTAACTGATCGACCCCAACTCCAGCTTCTGCTCCCACTTCCTCAACATCGCTTCTTTCAATCCCTGATGCCCCGGCGCGCTCAACTGAGGATCCTGCTTGAGCAATGAAAACGCTTCCACTCTGGCCTGCTGCAGCAAATCGCCGTCCCGCACGATGTTGGCCACGCGAAACTCCGGCATGCCCCATTGGCGAAACCCGAAGAATTCTCCCGGCCCCCTGATGCGCAAATCTTCTTCCGCAATCACAAAACCGTCATTCGATTGCACCAGAGCATCCAGCCGCTCTCGCGCGTTCGACTGCGGCTCTTCCCCGCCGAGCGGATGCCGTCCCAATGTCGGACGATTCCGCCCCAGTCCGGCCGCCATCAGCAAACAGTACGACTGCTCCGCACCCCGCCCGACCCGGCCGCGCAGTTGATGCAGTTGCGCCAGGCCAAAGCGCTCGGCATGTTCAATCATCATAATCGTCGAGTTCGGTACATCGACGCCGACTTCGATCACCGTCGTGGCGACGAGCAGATGGATCTTCCCGGCCTTGAAGTCGGCCATCACCGCTTCCTTCTCCGCCGATTTCATGCGGCCATGCAACAATCCAACTTTGAAGTCGGCAAACTCGCCGCTCTGCAACTGCTCGGCCCCTTGGATAGCCGCCTGCAAATCCGTCTTCTCTGACTCCTCAACCAACGGATAGACGACATAGGCCTGCCGCTTATTCCGCAACTCATCTTTGAGAATCTGATAGGCCCGTCGTCGCTGGGCATCGCCGAACAGGAACGTCCGCACCGGCCGGCGTCCGGGCGGCAGCATATTGATGACGGAGACATCCAGATCGCCATACACCGTCATCGCCAACGTGCGCGGGATCGGCGTCGCCGTGAGCACCAGCACATCCGGCTTGTACCCTTTGTCGATCAGATTTTTCCGTTGCATCACACCGAACTTGTGCTGTTCGTCGACCACAGCAAGTCCGAGGTTCTTGAAGGTCACGCCCTTCTGGATCAAGGCGTGGGTCCCGATCGCGACCTGCACTTCACCGGAAGCGAGCTGCGCCGCCTGCGTTTTCTTGACGGCCGCCTTATCGCTCCCGCGAAGCAGCGCAACGCTCAACCCCAGCGTCTCCAACGTGCTTTTCAGATTGCGATAGTGCTGCTCGGCTAGGATCTCTGTCGGCGCCATGAGCGCGGCCTGGTAACCGGAGCCGCAGGCCATAACGATGGCATGCAGCCCGACCACCGTCTTCCCCGACCCGACATCGCCCTGCACCAGCCGGTTCATCGGCTTGGACGAAATCATGTCCCGATAAATCTCGCGAATGACTTGATCCTGCGCGGCCGTCAAGCGGAACGGGAGCAAGCGGCTCAACTTATCGACGATCGGCGCCCGCGGATTGAACTTGAGCCCCTTCGGCTGTTCCTGCACGGACCGTTGCCTGGTAGCCAAGGCCATCTGCAATAGAAACAACTCTTCGAATGCGAGGCGGCGATGCGCCGGCGTCTTGCCTTGCTCTAACAAGCGGGCATCCGCCTCCGCTTTGGGGAAGTGCGCATCTTGAATGGCCTCTTGAATCGGAACCAACCGTTGACGGGCTCGCAGGGTTACTGGCAAATTGTCGCGCAATTCCCGCGCATACTCATCCAGCAATCCCTTCACCAGCACGCGCGATTGCCGGGATGTCCAGCCCTTCGTCTCATGGTAGATCGGCACGATACGCCCCACATGCAGCGCCGACTCCGCGGCCTCGCCCACCACTTCATACTGTGCCACGTCCATGCGCGGGACCATCCACCCCTGCTTCCCCGCAATGACGCGACCGCTCATCATGACGACTTTACCGACCGCCAGGACATCCTCAAGATAGGCCTGATTGAAGAACACCACCTGCATCTTCCCCGTCTCGTCCTCAACGCCTACCTCCAGCACGGAAAGCCGGCGATTCCTCGTGCGCTTCGCGTCGCATTTCGCGATGGTGCCGCAGATGGCCGTGACCATACCCGGCACGAGATTGCCGATGGGAGTCATCACGGATCGATCTTCGTAGCGCCAGGGAATCGTCCACAAGGCATCCTCTATGGTCGCCACGCCAAGCCGTTGCAACAGGGCCATGCGTTTCGGCCCGACCCCTTTCACAAACTGGACAGGAAGATTCCAGACGTCACCGCGCGTCGATCCCGTGGCTGAGGCCGCATCGCCGATCTGCTCCTCGTCAGGAGGCACAGACTCCGGCGTTGTGTCACGCAACCGTCCGAGAATCACGCAGGCGGCTTGCAGCCGCCGCTGCTGTTCGCCGATCGGGAGGGCTTGTTGGAAATCGATGAAGAGTTCACGGAGCGAACGCAGACGCGACTCAATCGCCGGAGGAATCCATTCCTGAGCGAGCGCGGACTGGACCTGGGTCGACACGAAGCTGCTGAGATTTTTCACGGCCCCGGCGTGGGCGCAATCGTCCTTCGTCGCAAACTCAATCGGCCGCGCAAGGCGATCGAGCCACTCGTGAAACGTCGCAGGCAAGCTGGACTCGGCGGGAGGCTCCATAACTGGGCGGGATCGTAACATACCGCCGCAAGTCACTCAATGAAGTCCTCCGGCCCTCGCGCGCACCGCGATAACCTTGCTCCGACCGGTCGTCCACATTGTGCCGATTGCTTGGCCCGCTCCCCCTCGGATGTTACACTGAGCCAACCTAACCAGCTATGTATCGCCGCAACATCCAACACGTTCTCATTCCCCTGGCCGTAGGGTTGATCCTCTTCCTGGCCTATCAGCTCTATTTCAAAGCGCTGTGGGTCACCGTACCGGTTCCGCCCGCCCCCGCCGAAGCTACCGGCAAGCCGACAGCCTCTCATACGGCTGGATTGCTGGCTGAGCCGCCGCCGACCGACGAAGAGATCAAACAAGTTCGCGGGATTGATTCCACCATCGTGCCTGCCACCGATTCCCGTCAGCTGTTGGAAACCATTCGCGACGACATTGAAAAGAAGCAGCTCCCCGCCGCTGAACAACGACTGAAGAATTTGGCCCCTTCAATCCTTGCCGATGCCAAGGCCAAACCCTATGTCGCGATTCTCTGGAACAATCTGGGGTTGGAACAGGAACGCATCGACGGGACCAAGGTGTCCGTTAAAGCGTTCAAACAAGCCGCCGCACTCGACGACACCAATCCAATCATCCAACTGAACCTCGCCCACGCCTATTGGGAACTGCGTGACCCGGCCCTCAATCAGGACTTCCTGGCCGGTTTGATCACGCTCGCTCCGAACGAACCCTTTCCCCATCTTGCAATGGCCGATCTGCTCTACGAACAAGACCGGCTGCCTGAAGCCACCACGCACCTGACTCAGGCGACGGAACGGGCCGGCAAAGATCCGCGCGTCCAATCCTACCTCGCGACGGTGACGGAGAAAGTACGCCATACCGGCGCGGTAGAATCCCGCATGAACGCCAGAAGCAGCAGCCACTTCCTGGTGAAATACGACGGAGCAGAAGACCAACACACCTGGGCAACGGTGCTGGAAATCTTAGAGGAGGCCTATCGAGAAATCGGTCAACGGCTCGGCCATTTTCCCGCCAAGCCGATCGTAGTGGTCCTGCATACCAAAGACACCTTTCAGACCGCTACCGGCAGCCCAGCCTGGGCCGACGGCCTCTACGATCCGACGCTCGGCCGCATTCAAATCCCGACACAAGGCGCCACGACCGATACGAAGTGGCTCACCCATGTCCTGCGCCATGAGTATGTGCATGCCCTCTTACACGATCGGCTGGAAGGTCAGATCGGCTCGCTACCGGTATGGCTCAATGAGGGCCTGGCGATGCAACTGGCCGGCGATCCCTGGCCGGATCTCGACCAGGCCATGCCGAATGGTGGGTCAGTCCTGCACTTGCGCTATTTGGAAGGTGGATGGGGGCAGATGCCGCACGACGTAGCAACGCTGGCCTACCTCGAAGCCAATTCCGCCACGCACTACCTGATCGACCGATTCGGGATGAGCCGCGTGGTCGATCTCCTCGATGCGTTTAAGGGAAAAGCCACCGTCGCAACGGCACTCCAGGATAAAATCTTTTTGACCTACGATCAGTTTCACCAACAGTGGCTGGATACGTTTCTGCAAAAACGCGGATAGTCCCGCGAGTCCTTAGATCAGTTCTTCCTGAATCTGCCGCCCCATTTGCCCGGACCAAGTCGGCAACTGCAGCGCCTTCTCCTCCACGGCTTCCGATTCAGCGACTTCCTCGGCGTCAGTCTGAGCGAACTGATCTTCCCAGAGAATATGCCGCCCCTCGTCCTCGGACATCCGAATCCTGAAATCAAAGGAGCGGCTGGCTCCTGCGTTGTCACGATCCTCGCTCACCCGCCGATCGGCGATACGATTCATCCTGGCGCGGGTGTTGCCATCCGTTGAAAATTCATCTTGCCACACCAGCCCGCCGGTTTCAGGATCGAGCGCGCGAAGCAAGAAAGACGGTTGGGGAGACAAAACCGCCGTCTCGCGGACTCTGGTCACCGTCGCCCGCCGCGGCACCAGGGTCGAGACCAGCTGCCCCAAATCCTCCGCATCGCGGGGCGTCAGATTCAAATTCCCTTCCCATTGAAACTTTCCAGTCGTCGCATCATAGACACGCAATACGAAATTGGAGAGGTCTGTGGCGCCTGGGCCGACCCCGCCCGCAAAAATCCGAGCCTGTGACTGCGACCCTTTCGCCGCACTCTCTTCCTTCACATTCAATTCATAGGTGTCATCCGACAACACCTCGCCGCTCTGCGGATCATAGATCTTCACGGTGATCGTCGAGACATCCCCGACCTGATAGCCGAACCCGGCCGCCACAATCCCCGCTTTGACGGGAGCCGCCTCGGCCCACGCCAACGACGGACCGAGCATGATGCCCACGAGGCCCCAGGCCAGACTTTTTACGGAATGCCGAAAATGGCGGGACGAGTGGAGCTTCTTCACTTGAAGCTTGGGAGACATGGCTCCGGTCATTGACTGCAGAAGACGGCTGATCCAAGAAATGATTGGCATGGCCCCTCCGTGATGTTGGGGTCATTCTGCCTGCGTTGTAGTAGCCGCGTATATTCCCCACTGTGGGAGGATTCCCCTCGAAAGAGGGGGGCAGGATGAGACAATGGGGCTAAGAATAGACCGCCATCACGTGTGAGGAGTGACTGCGCCAAACAAGCGATACCGATGCCTGGCGATCCAACGGTAGACCCCTTCAGCCAATCTTCGCGCGATGGACCATTGCAACATCCACTGGACGAACTTCCCTCCAGGAAGGCCGTGCATCAACGGGAGAAACGCGTCAATTCCTTGCGACACGCCGCCTGCCGGACTGATGAGATACGCCATGGATGGAGGACCGGGTCGATACTGCTCCCCTAGTGCGCGCATCGCTTGCTGACTTTCGTAGGGAATCATCCGAAGGCCGGATTCTGGCAAGCCCATTCCGGCCCGGTCGAGTTGCTCTTTCGCTGCAACACAGAGCCGGCAGTTTCCATCGTAAATGAGCAGACAGGGCTGTTGAGGATCAAACTGGCTGACTGGCAACGGCGCTCCCATGATGCGAGCAGGCTACCACCCAGGGATTTCTCTCATCAAGACACCGTTGTTGCCGCTGCAAGAACAGGCTATAGTGCCCGCGTGACACACCCGTGGGGACTACTGATCAGTTTGATCGGCTTGACCGCCGTCGGAATGGCGACCTTGTTTCTTGTCGGCCAGCCGGACCAGGCAGAGCCAAGCCGCTTCCTCGTCGGCTTTCTCATCGGCCTGCCGGTGCTCCTGCTGGTCGCAGTGCGATTGGGGTATCGATGGGCAATGATGGCGGCTGTGATCTACGGAACCGTGGGGCTGGCACTGGACTTATCGACAATGGTTCAGCTGATTACGAAAGACCAGCCGACCGTGGCCACGCTGACGGCCAACGGCTTCAGCGGGATTTTGAACTTCCTTGTGATTGCGTTCGGCGGGCGCGCATTCCTGACAATCTCCCAGGCGCCACCGCCTCCAGGATCCCGTCCTCCCAATCCTCCGTTCCCGGCTTCATCCGCAACACCCTAGTCGTCGCAAATCCGGCCTCCTTCAGCCAGACACTCGTCTCCTTCGCCGAATACGTATTGCCCTCTTCCGTGAAGAGCAGCATCGAGACGGCAAAGAGACTCGCTTCGGCGGGATTCAGACCTTCGCGATCGTGCAGAAACGCATCTTGAATCAGCAGGCGTCCGCCGGGATTCAACGCCGCAAGTGCGCGCTGAAAAACGGCGCGATTCGTTTTGGGCGAATAGATGTGCAGCACATTGGAATACCAGATGACATCGTAGGTGCCTGGGATCGACTCCTGCGTAAAATCGACCGGCACATAGCTGAGCCGGGACTCGGCCTTATGCGTCGCGGCAATTTCCCTGGCCACTTCAAGAGCAGCCGGTCGGTCACCGACCGCCGCCCGCAACCGCGGATTTTTGGACAGAAACGCCATGGCATAGGTGCCGGGTCCGCCGCCCAGATCGAGCAACGTCGTTGCCCCGCGCAAATCCACTTGCGCGGCAATCTTCGGCGCGGTCTCCAACGTCCGGTAGTGCATCGCCCACGTGAATCCTTGGCGATAACCCGGCTCTTCCGGCACATCTTCATCCAGCGGGCGGCCTGATCGCACAGACTCGCCCAGGCGGATCCAATCCTGCCAATGGCTCGTCATAAGTTTCAGATAGTCTTTGCGATAGGCGGCATGTCGGGCATTCAATGCCGTCGCCGCCAACCGGCTGTTTCGATAGACCTCACCGGCTTTCATGAGCAGGCCGGACATGGCCAGGTTGCGACAGAGAATCGAGAGCCCCCGCTCGCTAACGGACAGGGCCTTGGCCAATTGGGGGATCGTCCAGCGGCGCGTGCCGATCTTCGTAAAAAGATCCAACTCCAGCGCCGTGAGGAGAATACGCGGCAATCGATAGGCCGACACCGCGTCACGAAACTCATCGAAGTTGGTGATGCGCAACTTCACGCGGCCCCGCCGATCTGCCGCAGACACCATCGCATGAGATCCTGCACCTTGGACGGATTCGAGACATCGACCGGGCGCGCAAACGTCGCCGCGACAAACTCGTCGTTCATCTCGGTCTCTTCCTCAAAACCGGACTGGAGCAACAGGGCGCGGTATTTCCCGACCGCCGGCTGAATAAAGTACTTCGCCTGCTTCGCCACTTCGTCCGTGCCGAGATCTTCCGGCGTGCCATCCGACATCAGCGCCATGACATCGTCCATCGCAATCCCGTACTGACACAAGACCGTCCCCTCCGGCTTGACCTCCAACAGCCAGCCGTCGGACCCGAGATCCATCGCCAAGGATCCGCCCGGCTCCAATTCATACAGCTGTGGAAAGGCCTGCATCAACGCCGTACGCAGCGACAACCAGGCGGACACCGTCGGATCACTCATGCATGCGACTCACGATAGGGAGGAATGGAATCGGTCTCCGCCAACCTGGCGCGGAGCCGTATCAGACGATTCGTATTCTCTTCCAGCTTGGGCAGCTGATACTTGCGGTCCATATGCACGACCAGTTCAAGCAGATCCGCCGCCTCCTGCAACCGGCCGAGATCTTCATAGCACTGCGCCAGCACAAACCGCGCGCCGCCGGTCCGCAGCTCATCACGCGACCGTTCGGCGATGGACTGGCTGGTCTGACAACAAGCAATCGCATCGTCGTAGCGCTTCTGAAGCAGGAACGTCCGGCCGATCATCCGCCAGGCATCGGCCACGCCGCCTTGATTGCCCAGACGCCGCATCAGCACGAGCGAATGTTCGTAGTATTGAATCGCCTGATCGAATTGTCCGTTCTCCCGCGCAACCAGCCCGAGATCCGACAGCAGCACCGCCTTGGCCGCTTCGTCATGCGTCTTCGTCAGAAGATCCAGCGATTCGAGATAGTAGGCGCGGGCACGATCCCATTCGCCGGCATCCGCGCGCAAGTTGCCTAGGTTCCCGAGCGTCGTCCCGATCCCCTTCTCGTCGCCGAGAATTTTTTGCAGCTCCAGCACTTCCTGATAGTACGTCTGCGCCGAATCCCGCCGGCCGCTCACCGCGCAGATATTCCCAAGATTCCCAAGCGTCGCGGCCATCGCGCGCTGATCCCCAGTCATCCGGTCACATTCCAGCGCCTTGGCGTAACAGGTATAGGCTTCGGTATAGAGGCCGCGCGCAAAATGCTCGTTCCCCTGGCGATTCAATTCTTCGGATAGCCCATTTCGTAATGGCATAAAAATATTCCGCTACTGCAGCGCCTGCTCCAGAATGGGCTTCGCGCCGGTCATGATGGAGGCGCCATCGCCGACCAACACCGAATCGAATTGATACTTCAGCAACCGCCGCAACCCCTCTTTGGCCTTCTCGCGATCCGCATATTTTTCAGCTGGCAACATAGAGAGCGCGCCGGCCGGCTTCCCGATCAAGGCATCGCCGAGGATCAAGACGCCCTGGCGTTGCTGGATAAAGAGGGCGGACTCTCCGGGAGACTTCTGATCTTTGAGTTGGATTGCCCAAATCCCCCCGACCAACAATTCTCCATCTTTAAACGTCTTCGTCGGCTTGAGATCCATCTGCGGAGCGTCCACCTCCGGCACATGCAGCTGACAGTGGAACTCATCCTGATAACGTTTCGCTTCGCGGACATGGTCCCGATTCGTCACGATAATGTAATCGACGGGTCCGTTGCGCAATACCACCGCGCTCGCATCGCCGGTCATCGGCGGAGGGTCCACGAGAATTTTGTGCTCGCCCACCGTCAGGAAGAGCCCATTGAAATCGATCTGCTTGTCCTCAGAGAACCAGGACCATTGCCAAATACCGGGAAGAATGTTTTTCATAGTTGTGGACCGATGGCGCTTTGCCGATCACAGATGATACGAAACGTCACAGTGCGGCCACGGCATCCTTTACGACTTTCGTCACCTTGGTGAGAATGCCTGCGTCATTTGGGAGATCCAGGATATCGTCTTCGGATACCGTGATGAATTTCCTGTTCGGCCCCTTGGTGAGAGAGATTAAAAACATGCTGTTCGACGGAGTGACCGGAATCACAACCTGTACGGCCCCGTCCACACCCTTAATCACATCCAAAAACTTCTGCTTCCCCGCTTCCATCTCATCCATCAATCATCACCCTTTTGTTCATCGGCCCCGTACCGCCATCGAATCCCGGAACAGCCTTACATCTTCGCGGGAGCCGCCAGCAACTTCTCAACCTCTGCGACAATTTCATTCGCTCCGGCAAGATCGATGTCCATGTTGCCCACCCGCTGCCACCGAATGACTCCGGCCTGGTCGATCACGTAGACATTCGGGATAAATTTTCCGCCCCCATAAAGCTTATCGGTGATTTTCCCAGGATCGAGCAAATAGGGATAGGTCACTTTCACGGGAAACACCGACAAGAACTCGCCGACGTCTTTCTTTGAATTGCCCGATGAATTGACCCCCACGACCGCCACATCTTTCCCTTTGGTGAGTTCAGATACTTTCTGCAGGTTTGATCCCTGCATCATGCAGGGGTCGCAGATATGAAACAGCCCGAGAACGATGACTTTCCCCTTATAGCTGTCCAGCGACACCGTCTCGCCGGTAATCGCCGTCAACGTAAACGACGGCGCCTTCTCCCCCACTTTGAAGAATCCGGCCGCCAGCGCCAGATGCGCCGCGAAGACCGGAACTAGTAGTGCGCCGAGCACCCACAGAGATCGCTTCATGACAGCCTCCTTCGTCTTCGATTCGAATCACCGAATGCGCGATAATGGGTATCCTACCATGCAGAATTTTTCTGGAGCAACGGCAGCCCGCAGTTCCGACGTCCCCACGACAGTCCCACGCATGGGGTGGCGGCTCAACTCACCGATGGAATAGGTGACGGATCGACGCCGGAGGCGAGCACCATCGCGAAAGCGTATGCACAGGACTCACTCCGCACGCGAGCCAGTGCAACGACCGGCGCCCGCGACACCAATCCGGCAGCGTCTGAACAATGGGATCATGACTGCGACACAACGCAATCCCGTATCGCCACCGCGCCTTCCAATCATCCTGAAGCGTAAACAGCAACGCGCCGACATCGTGCTGATCGAGTCCCTCTCGCTGCTGCAGAAGTAGGCTTTTCGGCATACGCCGGGCCAAGCATACAACATCGGCATCGACCTCAATCAGGCTCAGGATCTGCGGAGGGATCGGTACGTCCATGACTCGATGCGCCAGCGCCAGGCCGAGCAGCAGCACCCGATAACATTTCCATTCCAGCGCAGTCGTGACCACTCGTTTCCAATTCAACCGCCGGGCACAGATCAGTCCGGCTGCCTCCGTCACCAGGCTGAGTTGCTCCCACGCCTGATGCGCGCCGTGCACACAAAGTACGAGTACCGCTTCCTCAGGAGCCAGCCCCTTGATCGTCCGGCCGTCCAGCGAAACCGACCTGGCCCATCCCCACACCTCCGGCCGATCAATGGGAAAGATCACCCACGCAGGGTTTACCGCCCACAGCAATTCGATCTGACGCGACGTGGTGCCATGAAGGTAGACCGGCGGCCGCTCACGCGCACCGGCATCGGCGGGGGGCTCACTCGCACCTCCTCGCAGAGAATACCCCAGTGACACCACCACGCGATGTGCAGCCTCACGTTGATTCCGGCGCACCAGCATAACCAGATCGGCGGGAGTACAGAGTGTGAAATCCCCATAGATCATAGCGGCCAAGCCGACCCCCCGAAAAGGAAGCGCCGAAACCCCGGCCGCATGAAAGGCGCGTGACAACTGAAGCAGATCAACCGCTCCGGCTCGATTCGCGGCAGCCGCCGCCTCGACCCGTCCACGAAGCGCATCCAAATCCGCCGAAGGAACCAGGTCGGCGCACAGTTCGGTCAGCGTCCTGGCCAGCAGAGATTCGACCCCATGGCTCTTGGCCAATTCCAGCAGTAACGGCCAGTTCAAACCGGATTGTGCGACATCGAGAATTCGTCGACGAAGAGACTCCGGTACCGCCGCCCGGGCGCACCAGATGAGAAATTGAGCCTCACGGAAACGCACCGGATTCACCCAGCCATCAGCCGCAGAAAAAGGTGTCTCCTCATTGGTCGTATGTCGGAGAGACAGTTTCATCGCTAGGCCCTCCTCTCAAGGAACCGAGTCAGCACGTGAACAGAGCTGGCCAACGGCCTGACGTACAGGCTCCGAACCGTCTCAAACTCGCGCGGCGGCGCATCAAGCAGCCCGACCCGCAGAACCTCAGGATCCCCAGGGTGATAGTGCGTGCCGAACAAGCTGTCCCAGATCGACAGCTTCCCCCCGAAATTCTTATTCCAATGGCGCGGATCGACACTGTGATGGATCTGATGGTGGGCCGGGCTCATGAACAGCCGATTGACTACCGAGCCATAGGAAAACCAGATATGCGAATGGCGCAAATGCGTACCCAACAGCCCGAGCACAAACCCGACGATACTCACGCCGAAGATCATCGTGATCTGCTGGTCACGGCCAAGAATGTTCTCATAGAAAACCGCGGAGAACCCGACGACCGGGGCCCGTAGCATCGCGAAACCGATGAGCTCCACCGGATGGACTCGATACGCGGTCGCAGGGGTCAGCACCTCGGCCGAATGATGCACCCGATGAAACACCCACAGCGCCGGCACCTTGTGGAACAACACATGCGTCCAATAGTTAATCAGGTCCTGCAGCAGGAGAAACCCGGCGGCCGCAATGACGATGGCCGTCGGAGAAAGAGAACGCGGGGGCTCCCATCCCAGATGCCCAACCAATACCCACGATATCCCTTTGACTCCCAGCAATCCGATCCCTGTCATGATGGGGACATAGAGAAGAAACGTCAGCACGATGTCGATGGCCGCAAACCGAAAATCCAGCAGAGTCGACCGATGGCGATACAGCCGAGCGGGAAAGGCAAATTCTTGAAAGGATACGCCTGTCAATCGGCCTGCTCTCTTCGCGAAGGCATAGATCCCCCAGGCGAGAGCCACGTTGGAAAGGAGATACGGCCAGGCCAATCCGTATGAGAAATTGATGAAGACCTGAGGAATCTGTCCGACAGCGGCGAGAAAACTCGGCCAGGAGAGGAACGACGCAAAAAGATACTCTCCAACCCGATCGACAAACCAGATGAACGTCTCAATCATGAGGGACACCGACTTCCATCCTTGCGGCAATGGGACCGTTCAACTGCGCATCCTCCCCGCTGCCGTCATCGGTCAACACGAGCTGACGCAAGCGGCATCCGCCGCCTTCTGGCACGACTCCCGGTACTCGCCCCCGCCGCATCGCGCAGTAATTCATGCGCGACCGACACCGGTTCAGAGCACCCTTCCTTCTTCTGTTGTTCCATTCTTCTTCAACTCCTTCCCACCACTAGAGGCCCTCGGAACGCACAACATCCTGAGCGCGAGTGCGTGGGCCGGAAGCGAGGCTTCGCCGAATGAGCCCTCCGGCGCGTTGAAGCGGCCCGACATACAGCTTCCCAACCGTTGCAAAATCGTCCTTCTTTATGTCGACAAGCCCGAAGCGAAGTGGTTCCTGCCGATCCGGCACGCAGAGCGTCCCGAACAACCAGTCCCACAGCGCAAATTTCACGCCGAAATTCTTTCCATGATGTCGCGGATCGAGACTGTGATGCGCCTGATGTACGATCGGAGAGATCACCACGCGGTTCAGCAAGGGGCCATAGGAAATTGGCAGATGCGAATGATGCAAGTGAAATCCGGAGAGTCCATAGACAAACCCCACGAGGCTGATACCGAAAATCGTCGTGACGGCCAAATCCTGCGGCGAGAGATGCTCGTAAAAGACAAAGGCCAACCCGATCACCGGCGCACGCAGTAGCGTCGTTACGAAAAACTCCAATGGATGCGCGCGGTACGCTGAAATCGGCGTCAACACATCAGCCGAATGATGGACCTGGTGAAAGGCCCACAAGAGCGGGACCTTGTGGAGTAACACATGCGCCCAATAACTCATGAAATCAAACAGCAGATAGAAACCCAGCGCGGCGGTGAACAGCAGGGGTACGGACAAGGTCGTAGGAGGCGCCCACCCGAGATAGCCGACCAAGACCGCGCTCCCCATCTTCTCGACGATGACCCCAACACCGATCAACATGGGAAAAAACAGCAACACATTGAGCAATGTGCTCACGAGATAGAATCGGTAGTCCAACATTGCAGAAGGATGACCGTACACACCCCGAGGAAACAGAAAGGCCTTGAAAGATGGCGCAGACGACAGCCCGCTCTGCTTGGACACAGAGTACGCCACCCCGGCGATCGTCAGACTGGCAAGCAGATAGGGCCAGGCCAGGCCGTTCGTGAGCTTGGTGAACGTTCCGAGAATTTGTCCAATTGCCGCCGTGAAGCGGTCCCAGGAAGAGACGGCAGATAAGGAATATTCCGCCACGCGCTCTAGAAACCATCGTACGGCGTCAATCACCATCACCCTCTAGATGTTCTGACCCCACTGAACAATTCCATTACTCGTCCACCACCCAGTGCTACCTGTGGGCTGGCCGGCATCAGCCAGCCAGCCCACAGACACGGCTACAGCCACATTAGATGGCTGGGCCTTCGCTGCCGGCCTTCGGCGTCGGGTTCTTCACGCCGGACGCGCCACCCGTCACATCGCGCAACAATTCGTGCGCGATCAATACGGGCTCTGCGTATGACTCCTTCTTCTGTTGTTCCATGCTTCTTCACCTCCTTTCTATTGTTAAAAGTCCCTCGTGTCCTTACGGCAACACGAGAGCGTATCCGCATCGCTTTTGTCATCCCCGGCCGGACTCCTCGATCGGCCTCAACGCTCACACCTCGTCCGGTCAAGATGGGTTGGCCGGCTTATTTCAACCGGCCAACCCATCCACACTGCGCGCTTCCTCCCTATGCCGTCATAGGTCAAGACTATAGGACGCAATTGAGAGCCGACGTGCTCTGGCACTGCCCGCCGGACACGCCGGACGCGCCACCCGTCACATCGCGCAACAATTCGTGCGCAATCAATACGGGCTCTTCGTATGACTCCTTCTTCTGTTGTTCCATGCTTCTTCACCTCCTTTCTATTGTTAAAAGTCCCTCGTGGTTCAGATGAGTCACGAGGGCGAACAGATCATCGGCAATCCGCTCCGACGGAGCGTCAAACCGCCCACACAAGATGGTGTGGATGGCCTGGAGCGACTGCGTTCCCGTGCAAGCGTCCCACATCGCCGTTCCCACTCGATTCAAGGTGTAGTAGCGCCCGGTCCCCAAGTGGAGTAACACCGTCTCGCCATCCAGCGTTGTTCCCTGGACATCCGGATTGGGGCGCGGCACCGCCGACAGGAGGTCCTGCCGAGTATCCTGCCTCCCCCGTTCAATCTGCTGCTGTTCTGCTTCAGACAATACGGCACGAGCCGCTTCGGCCAGTTGCGCGGTCGTCGAGGAACCCGCCGGTGACGTATGTCCGGGATCGGACTCCACGGTCATATCCGGCCTCAAATCGGCGGTGATAAACGGCTGTCTTCCCATGATGACGCTCCCTTCGTTGTGACTCGACCTTTCCACACGCATTACGCTCGTCCGGCACAAAGCAAATCGGCCAAGGCATCGCCGATTCGCTGCCCCGTATAGTTCTCGAAAAAGGGAAACGCCGGGCTGGTATTGACTTCAAAACAGTAGTAGGCCCCCTCCGGTGTCCGCCGAAGATCGATCCCACTCAAGCTCAATCCCAGTCCCTTGGCAAGATTGCGGCAGCGGGTCTGAACGCTTTCCTCCAATTCGACCGCCCGCATCGTGCGTTGCTTGTCTTCGCGCTCGGCATACCGATAATCCGCCCCGTCCGACAACACTTCCGTCGCGAACAGGCGATCCCCCACCGTGTGGACACGCACATCAGCACCGGTAATGGTCTCTTGTAATTGCACCGGGCAGCTCCGGATCTGTTCCAAGCGAGGAAAATCAGCCGGCGTGAGCGGCCTCACGATCGATCGCTCCGCGCTGATGGATTTGTAGATGACGCGCCCCTGACAGGCGTCGTAGAAACGGCGCGCTTCCTCCGGCACCATCGTGATCAGCGTCTTCGGAACCCGAAAGCCATACGGTTCAATCAACTGCTGCTGATAGGGCTTGGACATGTTCGTATGCGATGCCTGGCGCCGGTTCACAACCAGGACCGGAAGGCTTTCGGCGAACTCCCACAACGCCGTCGACACCATGCGCTCATGCGGCGTTGAGGCTGACCGGGCGCCGACTCCACGGAGATACACCGCCTCGATGCTTGCGGTATCGACGACCCGCTGGCCGAAACGAATGCGCCCCGCGGCGCTCCCGTCTTCCGTCGACCAGGATACGTCCCAATCCTGTCCTTCCGATTCCGGATGGACCAGCATGAGATCAGCGTTCCGGACTGCGAGTCGGGCGCAAACGTTCGCGAGTACTGGATCGGCCATCGGCCCCATGAGAAGAATCATGCTGCGAAAGACTCCTCCGTTCGGAAAGATGTTCGAACAGATGCGCCACAATCTGCTGCTGGGCATCCTGCGGACAGCGCCAGAAATTCGGCGCGCTGCTGACATCGAGGCAATAGCTGTCTCCATCGGGGGTGATCACGATCTGACACTCGGCGAAGACCAACCCCAACGCGCGCACGAGACGAAGGCACTGCGTGGCGTGAGCCGACAGCACCTCCATCGGCTTAGACACCGCCTCACCGGGACGAAGCACCGTAGCGGCCACGTGCTCTCCCACCACGTAGACTGTTGCCTGCTGTCCGAGCGGAACCATTTGGAGTGATACGGCCTGCTGTTCCATCACCTGCCTGATCTGCTCAACCCCATCGTGCGATTGCAGGAACTGACCCGGCTCCGTTGACCCGAGGGGCTTGAGATAGGCCGACTCGCCCCATGCCTTGAATTGTTGCAGGGCATCGGCCTGACTTGACGTACAGCGGGAGGCCGGAAAGAGCACCCCATGATCCTGAGCGATCTTCGCCAGCAGCGGGCTTCCCGAAAGAAGCGTGGGTCTGCCGCCCGGAACCGGTCGGTTGATCACGGAGCAGGGCATGCCATTCAAGAAGGCCAACCAGGCAGCGGTGGCCTCCTTCGTCACGTATCCGGCATCTAAATCCGATAGCCCCTCAAGATCCAAACGGAGAGGAAACGGGAGCCGGGCAAAGATCCCAGTCAGGTCATCGAGAGGCATCGTTCGGCCG
Source organism: Nitrospira lenta (assembly GCF_900403705.1). Lineage (NCBI taxonomy): Bacteria > Pseudomonadati > Nitrospirota > Nitrospiria > Nitrospirales > Nitrospiraceae > Nitrospira > Nitrospira lenta. The sequence goes on from NZ_OUNR01000021.1 coordinate 105,904, forward strand.
TCGAGGTCCAGCGATCCGGGAACAACCGACTCCCCGGCTGCGACCGGCCAATTGAGGAGCACCTGATCCAACAGCCGCAAGGGCTCAACCCAGCAGACCTCACCACCCGTCCGTTGGGCTTCCCGATGGACAAGCGTGGCCCAAGGATCGGTTGAATCGGCAAGAATGAGAATCATCCCAGATAACTCCTCTCCGGCGCGTACAGCTGCAGAATGCCTGCTTGGGAAGCAGTGCGGTGCGCCACGCCTGTGAGAAGAGTACCCGCGGCCTCAGGTTCTGCCTAGATCACTAAAAGCGGGGGGGGCCTCCATACGTAAGTATGTAGGTAGCGCTACGTGCCCAGGAAGGCTTGCCCGGAAAGGCAAACAGCAGCTCGCGGGATTCAACCTGCACAGCGTATTGTAAATGAACATACTGGCCGGTCAGCCGGTCACCAGGCGCGACAGGGCAAGCTCGACGGTTCAGTTGTGGCAGGAGAACGGAGCGATCGGAGTGAAGAGGCTACTGATAGTGCTGCGCTTGCGTGAGGAATAACGAGGCATAGAGACCTTGGCGGCCCATGAGATCGTCATGAGTGCCCTGTTCCACGATCTGACCTCGATCTATCACGAAAATCCGGTCGGCCATTTTGACGGTGGACAACCGATGGCTGATTAAGATGGCCGTCCGTCCTTGCGCGAGTTCGTGGAACCGTTCGAACAGTTCCGCTTCCGCCTTCGCGTCCATGGCACTGGTCGGTTCGTCGAGAATCAGGACTTGAGAATTGCGGAGAATCGCTCTCGCCAGCGCCACCTTCTGCCACTCCCCGATGCTCAACTCATGCCCCCCGTCGAACAACTTACCCAGCAAGGACTCATAGCCCTTGGGCAAACGCTCGATGGCCTCATGGACCCCGGCTTGCTTGGCCGCCTGCGCCACCACCGGAAGCGCAACCTCCGACGCGTTCACTCCCAACGCAATGTTGTCCTTGGCGGAAAACTGAAACTTCACAAAATCCTGAAAAATCCCGCTGACCGCCCCGCGGACATCGCCGATGGCATAGTCGCGAAGATCCGTCCCGTCGATCGTAATCCGGCCGCTCGTGGGATCGTAAAGACGGCACAACAATTTCACCAACGTGGTCTTCCCAGCGCCGTTGGCTCCGACGAAGGCCACATGCTCACCGGGTTTGATCGTAAACGTGAAGTCGCGGACCGCCACCCGTTCTTCATGGGGATATTGAAACGAGACCTGCTCGAACGTAATCCCCTGCCCGAGTGAGGCAGGAAACGGCCGGGGCCGGACCGCTTGAGGCAATTTCGAACGAATCGCCAGGAATTCATTCAGCGTCGTCAGAAAGAGATTGCTCTCATACAAATTCGACACACTCCAGCCCAACCCTTCAAGGAACCCCGAGGCTCGCTGAATAGCCTGAAAGAACATGACCAGGTCGCCCACGGTCAGGAGCCCATGAAATGTCCGCACCGCGACGAAACTGTAGACCCCGAAAACTCCTATCACCCCCACAATCTGCGCCGCCAACCCAGCAAGCGCCCATCGCCGCTCTAGAGCGATCCGCTCTTGCCGCAGCACCGTTCGCGCCTCGCGGAACCATTTCTGCAACCGGGGGCCGAGATCGAACAGACGCACCTCTTTGGCCGCGGTGGCCTGCGTCAGCAGCATATTCACGTACCAGGCCTTCCGCTCCAACGGCGTCCGCTCACGCTCCCATGCAAACAGCCGGTTGGCCTGCTGCAGGCGGACAAAGAAATACGGAATCGCCGTCAGGGCCAGGACCGGAATAACCGCCCAATGCAACCACCACAGAATACCCGCCATCGCCAACAGCGAGATGCCATCCTGAAAACATTGCAAGAGCGCGTTGAGAATCGCGGTGGGACGATACGGCGCTTCCTGCTGCGCCCGATGCAGCGTATCTTGGTAGCGCGCATTCTCGTAATACTCGAGGTCCACCTCAACCGACTTGGCTTGCAGTAGCGCATGCATATGATCGGTGACGACTTGGGCGTGAATCCGGGAAATCAGAGAGGCGCCCACAGTGAGCATGGCACTGATCACAGCGGCCCCCGCCAGGCCCGCGAGAATCGTTGCGATGGGGGTCAACGAGGCCTCTTGCGAGGGAACCTTGAGCCCCTCCGTCACCGCATCGATCAACAGTTTCGTCAGATACAGCACGGCCAAGGGAAGCAGCCCCTGGACCACCCGTACGGCAATACTGCCGACCGCAAGGCTCGGGCTGCTCTGCCAGACAAACGCCAGGGCATACCGAAGCGTCTGAAGGAAAGGACGTATGCGGAGCAGCAGACTATTCATGGAGATCAGTGGCGCAGGTTCCCATGTCAGATGGCCGCCGTCGTCCCATTCCGGGGGCGCATCGGCGAGACCAGATCAGCGTTGACCGGCTGATCGGGAGGGAACGAATAGGTGACGGTAAAACGCTGCCAATGCTGGCCGGGCTCGTGAAACGGCTGACGATCCAGCATCAACCAAGCATGGCCGTCAAGGCCGGCCCCGTCCTTTCGCACCCCGCAGTGAAATGACACCGGGTAACCCGATCGCGTAGCGAACCAATACAAGGCCAACGACCGGGGAAAGCAATTCCCTTTCGCATTGTAGGGAAAGAGTCGGAGCCAGCAATCCACATAGTAAACCAGGTCTTCGAACCTCGCCGGATCAGGCCTCCCGGACAGAGCGCCTGGGTTCAGCCGCTTCAGCACCGCCGGCAGACTCTCCCCACGCAGCCGAAGACGAATCCAGGACACCACCGCAGCCACCTGCAGTACCATCCGATATTTTCTCACGACTCGTTTCATCATGGGCTCAGTGTAACAAGTCGTCTGGACAATTCCTGCATCCGCCCCCTGGGTCACTCGCCCATTCTCCCCACATACACGCCAGTGGCCAAGACCACGAGTGGGGGTGCGCCGGATGTTCTGGGCCTGGCCGCCAAGTTTCGGCGCGCGCGGAGATGGGGTGGCTTGGAAGGAATGGGCTGGATGAGCCCCTCAGCCTCCGTGCTCCACCCATCGATTGAGTGCACCCCGGATTGAAGATGGCACCAGATTCCTCACCGCTTGCTGGCACGGCCGAACGAGGTGCGATAATCTTGCGAGCCCCCTACCCTGGGAAAACCAGCTTGGCGGATTCGCCACAACTGAGGCGCCGTCCCGACACAACACCAGACCAAATCGCCATCGTTCCCACCAGGTGTCTTTCAACATGAAGTAGAAAGCCGCCGCCTGCTCCTCACTGATGCCGTTTCGAGGACTCGCCAAGAGACTAGCCGGCATACGCTCGGAGAACATCCGGATGTCGGCGTCGGCCGAATAGCGAGCACGGACGGCTTCAGGAATCGGCGCATCCAACACCCGCTGGGCCAGCGCCAGGCCAATGTACACCAGCCGTTGACACCGCCAGGCCTCCGCATGGGAAAAGATCCGCTCCCAATCAAGACCCGGATGTGAGCGGAGCACTTCAGCAACATCGCAGACCCACTTGAGCAGCTCCCAGGCATGCTTCGACCCATGCACGCAAAGAAGGATCAGCAGTTCCTCCGGCGCCAACGCGTGAACCGTCGAATTCCCCAGCATCACAGGCGACCGATGTGCCCAGAACTCCGGACGATCCATGTGAAAGGCAAAGTGTTGATGCGCCATGATCCACTGAAGATCGACTCGAAACAGGCTGCGCTTCTTGACAAACACATGATAGGGCCCTTCTTCGTGCTCGGCTTCCGCAGGGTCGGTCGAAGGGTCTTTCCGCTCATATCCCTGAGCGTACAACACCGCTTGCGCGGCCCCGATCGCAGATTCTGGAATCAGGAGATCGAGATCGCTGAAATCGCGAAGCGCCAGATCTCCATAGGCGGATAGCGCCAAGGTCGCGCCTTTGATCGGCACAACCGGGACATGATCCGCGGCAAACGCGTCACACAAGCGCCCAAGTTCCTGCGCAAGCGAGCGATTCAGCAAGGCACAGGCTTGCGTTTTCTGGCGCAGCTTCGTCAATATCTCGGCCGGCACAAGAGCAGGGCAGCTCGTCGATAGACTCCGGTAGAGTAATGGAAGCACCCCGTGATACGCGGCAAGGTCCAGTATCAGCCCCCAATCCAGAGGCTCCTGGACGCGCGCGCAGATCTGCGCGCGCAGCTCCTCAGTGACGCACGTGCGGGCGCACCAAATCAGCAGTTCCGCTTCTGGCGACCATGGAAACTGCCGCGCAGCCGTCATCGTCATCGTCCCTTTTCCAGCAACGGAGTGATCAGTTTCGGCAAATCCAGAATATCGCGACCGAAATGCAAGCGGTAGCAGTCGACTTGCTGTACGAGTTTCGCCAACACCTTAAATTCACGTCTGGCGACCTCCTGATCGTAGACCAGCAAGGCTTGCGGTAAGAGCGCTTCCAAGGCCCGGCTCTTGGGAAGCAACTCAAGGTGGCTCTGAGGCGCATCCACGACATGAGGGAAGAGCACCATAGCCGGAGAGCAGCGCTCCCCGACCGCCGTCGGATAGAGATCTTCGGCATAAAAAAATCGCTTGGGCACTCCCGGATGGAGCACCTGCTCAGACGCCGACCGCAGCTCCGGAAAGAACTGCACCGTGGCATCCGTGACATTGATCTTAATCGGGAACGGCAACACCTCCACATGCGCCCCGGAGTCCTGCAGAAGCGGATGATCGTCCGACAGATAGCGATAGCCGGACCGGAGCAAGGAGATAAACGACGTCGTCTTGCCGCGTCCGCTGTTGCCGGGAATCAAGATCGCACGCCCGTTGTGTTCCAAGGCCGTCGCATGGATCGTATAGAGCCCGCCTCGCCGCAGCAATTCAATCAGCGCCAGGTGAAACAAATATTCAATGAGATTGGAGGGCAGGCGGTCGGGATTGATCAAATACCCGTCGGCCCGACTCTGCGCGCCGTCGATCACCAACACCCCGATCCCATCAAACTCCGCGATCAAGATCCCCTGATCCAGCAGCACGCGATAGGGTAATCCGGTGGCCCGCCGATCCCCGACAGCTTCACCCGTACCGGACGCCAGTTGCCGAACCGATGCGGATATTGTGAGCGGGACCGATTCCCGATCCTTCACCTGATGAAACCGCAGGGCCAGAGCCGGGCCGGATTCGAGTCCATCATCACGGCGGAAATGCCGCAGCAGCTCGTTCACCGGGTCAGCCAGAACCGGCACATCCGCCTCGTACCTGACCGCCGTGCCGTACAGCGAATAGCAATACTCAGTCATACTCGTTTCTACCATGTCCTTGAGATTCAACCGACATATTTTCTTCTACCGTCCGTCCGCAAGAGTGAGCCGAGCTGGCCCGCTCATTCAGCGAGCCAGCCCCTCGGGTTAGTCGTTATTCCACCACCGGCGATCCTTCCGGTCTTCGCAATTGTAGCCGGATTGACCCGCCGTAATGTCACGCAGCATTTCGTGCTTCACCACCATCGGCTGAACGTATGACTCTTTCTTTTGTTCCATGGTTCCGTTACCTCCTCAATGTTGAATACCGACGAAATTCTCAGATACTTGCTGCTTATTGAGACCATCTGCTGAACGTACAGCGCTTACGTTTGCCCCATCTGTTCGTTACCTCCTTTCCTGTTGCAGTAGCCCTTCCTGGATCAATTCATTGATCAGATCGATAAGGTCATCAAGAGCACGTGACGGCACGACATCAAACCGATCGCAGATCGCCGCATGAATATCGGCAATCGTGTTCTGTCCGGTGCAATGCTCCCAGATCACGCTCCCTAATCGGTTCAACGTGTAGTACCGTCCGCTGCTGAGGTTCAAAAGAACGGTTTCTCCGTCCATCGTCGTACCTTGCACATCAGGACTCGACCGCAAACCGATGCGATCGAGCTCCCTCCGGTCGATCGAAGTCCCTGTCGTACCGGGCACTGTCATCGTAGATACACAGTCGGCCATGGGTTCTCCTCCTCGGTCAGTCATGTCCGTATGCCCCTCTCTTGCCAGCCGCTTACCCGGCGTCTCATTTCTGCGCCGGTCTCCGCCTGGCCCGCCCAGACCGCATCGGCGTCTTCAAGAAAGGTAGCCTGACACTGGGTTCCTGCCTATACCGCCAAAGGCCGGTCACGGCACCCTTCCTTCGTAGGGGCCAGGAACAAGACCGCGTGCATCGAGAGCAGCGATTTCTAGTTTTAAGGGTCATGCGAATAAGCGAGAAGGCCCAGTCTCGCGCACCCGAAAACTCTGGGATTAGACATAAATCGGAAGAGAAAGAAGCCACGAGACATGAACCAGAGGGGAGCGCCGAGACGCGCACATACCCGGAATAGCAACGAGAGCGAGGCTGAAAAAGAAAGGCTGGTCGATCCTCACGAATCGGCCAGCCTTTCAGACCGCGACTACTTATCGCAGTCCCTGCACACGTTGCCAGACTGCCCCGCCGTAATGTCGCGCAGCAACTCGTGCTTCACAACCACCGGCTGAACATACTGCTCTTTCTTTTGTTCCATTTGTTCTTCACCTCCTTTCTTGTTCAAGTAACCCTTCCTTAATCAACTCATTGGCTAACGCCAGAAGATCGTCGAGTGCTCGTTCCGGCGCAACGTCAAATCGGTCACAAAGCACTGCGTGGACCTCACGAATAGTCTGAGTTCCCGTACAGTGCTCCCAGATGACGCTACCCAATCGGTTCAATGTGTAGTACCGCCCGGTCCTCAGATCCAGCAATACCGTCTCCCCGTCCATCGTTGTGCCCTGCACATCGGGACAGGCTCGCAAGACAGTCCCGTCCAAAGCTGTCGGATCAAGCACTGGTACTGATTCAGAAGATGACGATGGGATTGCAGGCTCAGACATAGGCCATTCCTGTATCGATTCCAAACGAGTCTGGCAGACGAATCCTGTACCCGCCGTCCTTGGGCAGAAACGCTACATACTCAGCATGGATAAGAACAAGATTTCTCAGCTTAAACTGACCGAGGCTCCACATGAATACGCATCTGGCAAAGACAGCTAGCGGACGAGACTGACACCTGAAGACCATAGACAGAATGCCTCCTCACCAGCGTGGAGATGACGATACCATCACTTAGGAAATAATCAGTCTGAGAAGACCAGAGAGTATCCTAAGTTGAGTCCATCACATCACCCCCTCTAAAGAGGGATTGGACAGCCCCACACACTGGTCGCTTTTGCATGAATAGATCAGGCGAATTCGTGAGGGGCTGCCGAGAATCGGCACGCTCACGACGATTCAAATTGAAGCAGGAAGTGGATTTCGGGAGAGAACAACGAGGAGAATCTTACGGGAGAGGCAGCTGCACGCGCAGGAAATGTAATCTGTTTATAAAGACGACGCGGTGTCGCTCTGATTCAGCATCTCTTCCAATTGCGCTTTGGCGTTGCTTTCGAACCGGACAAACTCCACGCCAAACCGATGGTCTCGTTGCCAGCGAACCGTTGCAATCGCAATGTCGATAGGGTTCCGTGCGCCGGACAAATGAATGTGCACACGAAAATGAGCGCCGATTGCAGCGGAGAGATCCGATTCGATCTCTCCACCGGTAATGGTGAGATTCGTCATCGTCCCGGTTCCGTCGCCCCCCTCGCCGCTCAGCGTGACGGGATAGTCCACTTCAATCCTTGGTCGGCCGCGTTCATGCATAACGAACCACTCTCCTGTGAGGCGCGGGTGACACAGTGACCGACTACATCACCTTCTTCACATCGGCCGATGGTCCAAATAACCCAAGCTGCATTTCTTCGGCACGCGTAAAGGCAATCGGGTATTTTTCAGTGAAGCAGGCATTGCAATATTGAGCCGGGACGCCCGGCGCCGATTGCAGCATGCCGTCTAGACTCAAATAGGCCAGCGAATCCGCGGTAATGTATTTGCGGATTTCCTCGGTGGAATGATTCGACGCAATCAGCTCTTTTTTCGTCGGCGTATCGATGCCATAGAAACACGGCGAGACGATCGGCGGGGAACTGATTCGCATATGGACTTCTTTGGCGCCGGCGTTCCGCAGCATCTTCACGATCTTCCGGCTCGTCGTCCCGCGGACGAGCGAATCGTCGACCACTACGACCCGTTTGCCCGTCAGCACTTCAGGCACCGCGTTCAGCTTGACCTTCACGCCGAAGTGACGGATGGACTGTTCCGGCTCGATGAAGGTGCGACCGACATAGTGATTGCGAATCAACCCCGTCTCGAAAGGAATCCCCCCGCCCTCGCTATAACCCAGAGCCGCAGGCACACCGGAGTCCGGCACGGGAATCACGATATCCGCATCCACCCAGGATTCTTTGGCCAATCGACGGCCCAACGCCTTCCGCGTCGAATAGACCGCGTTCGCACCATAGATTCGGCTATCCGGTCTGGCAAAGTAGACATACTCAAATACACACATGGCCGGATCGACTTTGGGGAACGGCCGGTGGCTGTCGATCCCCTGATCGCTCAAAACCACCAATTCACCCGGCTCGATTTCGCGAATGTACTCGGCATCCAGCAGGTCGAACGCGCAGGTTTCCGATGCCACGACCCAACTTCCGCGCACACGCCCCAAGCACAGCGGCCGCAGGCCATGCGGATCGCGCACCGCGATCAACCCGTTATCCGTCATCAAGACCAGCGAGAACGCGCCCCGCACCTGATTCAAGGCATCCATCACACGCGCTAGAAACGTGCTGGCGCGTGAATGGGCGATCAGATGGATGATGACTTCGGTATCGGACGTGGATTGAAAGATCGCGCCGTAGGCTTCAAGCTCGTTGCGCAAAACCTGAGCGTTGATCAGATTGCCGTTGTGCGCCAGCGCCAGATTGCCGAAGGCGAAGTTGACATTGAAAGGCTGGACATTTTTCAGATCGTTCCCGCCTGCCGTGGAGTACCGATTGTGGCCGATGGCCATCCGTCCCGGCAATTTCTCCAGCGTCGTCTTATTATAGATATCCGCAACCAGCCCCATCCCCTTCTGGATATAAAACTGATCGCCGTCGCCGGACACGATACCCGACGCTTCCTGCCCGCGATGCTGCAGCGCATAGAGTCCCAGGTAGGTCAGATTCGCGGCCTCTTCGTGGCCGTAAATGCCGAACACAGCGCATTCGTCATGAAACTTGTCCGGCGAAATGATGGGAAGTTCTTTGTGCATAATCATACGAACCAGCTTATTCCTGGCTCAATCTCCGTTCCAGCGAAAGGCCCCAGCGATCGGCAATGGTCGCGACCGGCAGATCGATCGTCTTCGTCGTCGACCGCTCGTCTCCCACATACATGACCAGCGCCGCGCCCCCCACCGCCCCGACCACTCCCGCCGGGACTCCCATCTGCTGGGCCTGATCAAGAATGGCCTGCCGCTTCTCGGGCTTGGCTGACACGACAATCCGTGACTGGCTTTCTCCGAACAACATTGAATCGATCCTCTGACGGCCAGGCGTTAATCGTACCACAGCGCCGTGCGTCTGACCCGGTCCCGACATGCAGCACTCGGCGAGCGCAACGGCTAACCCTCCATCGGAACAATCATGGGCAGACTGAACAAGCCCGGCACGAATTAGCTGCAACACACAACGCTGCACCGCCTGTTCCGTCTCCAGATTGAGATACGGCGGCGAGCCCTGTTCGCGAGAATGCTGCACCTTCAGATATTCCGATCCGCCCAGATCTTCACGCGTCGCCCCGAGCAGAATGATATCGTCGCCGTCCTCCCGGAACCATTGCGTCATCGTCTGATCGACGGACTCGATGAGTCCCACCATCCCCAGCATCGGCGTGGGATAGATCGAGAGCCCATTGGTCTCGTTATAGAAACTGACATTGCCGCTGACGATCGGGATCTTGAAATGCTCACAGGCATCCTTCATCCCCTCGATCGCCATCACAAACTGCCACATGATGTCCGGCCGTTCGGGGTTGCCGAAATTTAGGCAGTCCGTCAGCCCGATCGGTTCCGCACCGGAACAGGCCAGATTCCGCGCCGCTTCCGCCACCGCCAGCCGCGCGCCTTCATAAGGGTTGAGCAGGCAATACCGGCTGTTGCAATCCACCGTCATCGCCACCGCTTTGTTCGTGCCCTTAATGCGCACCACGGCGGCATCCGAGCCCGGTCGCACCATCGTATTCGTCCGCACCATGTGGTCGTACTGCTCGTAGACCCAGCGCTTGCTCGCGATCGTCGGCGATTCCAACAGCGCCAGCAAAGCCGCATTCGCATCTTTCACGTCGGGCAAGGCGTCGTAATTCAGATTCGTGAGCATGTCCTGATAGCCGGGCGGCGAATAGGGACGCTCATAGCGCGGCCCGTCATCGGCCAGCGACTTCGCCGGAATCTCCGCGACGACTTTGCCCTGATCGAACACGCGCAGAATGCCGTCGCCCGTCACCTTGCCAACCACCGCCACATCCAGATCCCACTTCTTACAGATCCGGATGCACTCCTCTTCCTTACCGGCTTTGGCTACCATCAGCATGCGCTCTTGCGACTCAGACAGCATGAGCTCATAGGGCGTCATGCCGGGCTCGCGGCGCGGCACATGGGTCAGATCCAGATCAATGCCATTCCCGGCCCGCGACGCCATTTCGCAGGACGAACTTGTCAGCCCGGCCGCGCCCATGTCCTGAATGCCGACGAGGAGATCGCCCGCCATCAGTTCGAGACAGGCTTCCAGCAGCAGCTTTTCTTGGAACGGATCGCCCACTTGCACGGTCGGCCGCTTCTTTTCCGATTGGTCATCGAAGGAATCGGACGCCATCGTCGCGCCATGGATCCCGTCGCGCCCTGTCTTCGACCCGAAGTAGATGACCGGATTGCCGACGCCGGCTGCGGTCCCGAGGAAAATCTTGTCCTTCTGCGCGACACCGAGACAGAACGCATTCACCAGCGGATTGAGCGAATAGATATCGTTGAACACGACTTCGCCGCCCACCGTCGGCACGCCCATGCAATTGCCGTAACCGGCGATGCCCGCGACGACGCCTTTCACGATGTGGCGATTCTTCGCCGTATCCAGTCCGCCGAAGCGCAGTGAATCCAGCAGGGCAATCGGCCGCGCCCCCATCGTAAACACATCGCGCAGAATCCCGCCCACACCGGTCGCCGCGCCCTGATAGGGCTCGATGAACGACGGATGGTTGTGCGACTCCATCTTAAAGACCACGCAGAGTCCGTCGCCAATATCCACCACGCCGGCATTCTCGCCGGGGCCCTGAATGACGCGCGGCCCCGTCGTAGGCAGCTTCTTCAAATGCACGCGCGACGACTTATAGGAGCAATGTTCCGACCACATGACGGAAAACATGCCGAGTTCCGTCAGATTCGGCTCCCGCCCCAAAATCTCGACGATCTTCTTGAACTCGTCGTCAGTAAGATTGTGTTGAGCGATCAGTTCTTTCGTAATAACAAGCGACATCGACCCATTCCTCTATTTGGCCATCAACTCGTCAGAGACTTACTGCACGCCATTCGCGGTGCCGGTTCAGACCTTCACCTTCATCGCTTTGAGCAGCGACAGAAAAATCAGCTTCCCATCCCGGTTCCCCAACACATCCTCCGCACAACGCTCCGGATGCGGCATCATCCCCAGCACGTTGCCTTCCGGATTGATGATCCCGGCGATGTTGTCCAGCGACCCATTGGGGTTCGCCTCCGGCGTCACCTTTCCCTCCGGCGTGCAATAGCGCAACACGATCTGGGCATTCGCCTGCATCGCCGCCAACGTCACCGGGTCGGTGTAGTAATTGCCGTCCGCATGGGCGACGGGAATTTTCAACACCTGACCAGACTCGCAGGCCTCCGTAAAGGCCGTGGCCGCGTTCTCCACCTTCACGTGCACATCCTTGCAGATGAAGTGGAGCGATCTGTTCCGCAACATCGCCCCGGGCAATAGACCGGCTTCGAGCAGAATCTGAAACCCGTTGCAGATGCCGATGACCGCCCCGCCGTCCTTGGCGAACGCCTTCACGGCGCCCATCACCGGCGAGAAGCGCGCAATCGCACCCGTGCGGAGATAGTCGCCATAGGAAAACCCGCCGGGAAGAATCACCGCATCGATTCCCGCGAGCGACGTCTCCTTGTGCCAGATCATCCGCACCGATTGGCCCAGCACATCCTGAAACACGTGCCGGCAATCGTGATCACAGTTACTACCTGGAAAAACGATGACTCCAACATTCATGGCTAGACCAATTCGTAGCGATATTCTTCGATGATGGTGTTGGCCAGCAGCTTTTCGCACATCTGCTTCACCTGCGCGTCGGCTTTGGCCTTATCCGTTTCCTGCACGTCCACTTCCATGTACTTGCCCACCCGCACATTCGCCGCATTCTTGAACCCGAGCGAATCAAGCGCATGCTCAATCGCCTTCCCCTGCGGATCCAGAATCCCCTGCTTCAACGTCACATGAATCTTAGCCTTCATACCATCCCTCTCTTCTTCTCTCTCACGGATTCGGTCAGACGCGCTGTTTGACTGCGCGCATTGACCGAGCACCGCCATTATCTTCCCTCTCATTGATCCCGCGTGCGCGGTCAGCGAGCAAAAACAGCGCGTCTGACCAAATCCATCCTCACGCCCCTGTATCCGGCGGCTTCGACAACTCCGTTATATGCTTCCTGGCCCAGATGATGCCCGCCATCAGCCCCACGCCCAACAACACCAGCGCCAGAAATCCCAACTTATGCAACGTCGATTCAGTCAGCAATGCAAAGGCCGCGACACACGTCGTCCCAATCCCAAGGGAAATAATAGGGCCGTTGTCACGCACAAACATCACGAAGCGTCTCACACTCTTCTCCCCTTTTCTCTCCTCTTACCCTTCACGGGTGAGACGGGGTTGCTGCGCTTCCCTGCGCGCATGCACCGAACATCCCCCACAATCTCGTTTCCAATTGAGTCCGAGATGCGCGGGGCGCGAGCAAGAAGCGTAGTAACCCCGTCTCAGCCACACACCCGTTTCTGCACTTCCTGATACGCCTCTTCGATCTTCCCCATGTCTTTGCGGAACCGGTCCTTGTCCATCGAATCGCCGGTCGTCATATCCCAGAGACGGCAGGTGTCAGGAGAAATCTCATCGGCCAGGACCAGCTTGTTGTGGAATACGCCAAACTCCAGCTTGAAATCCACGAGCTGCATCTGCCGTTCGGCAAAGAACGGCTTCAGCACCGCGTTGATCTTATGCCCCAGATCCCGCAGATCCTTCAGCAAGGCAGGCGTCGCGATATTCATCAACCGCAAATGATCGTCGTTCACGAGCGGATCGCCGAGGGCATCGTCCTTATAATAAAACTCCACGATGGCCGGCTGAATGGGATCGCCTTCCTTCAGCCCCAGGCGCTTGGCCAAACTCCCGGCAATAATGTTCCGCACCACCACTTCCACCGGGACAATGGTCACCTTCTTCGTGAGCATTTCCCGATCGCTGAGCCGCTTCACAAAGTGGGTCCGGATGCCTTCCGCCTCCAGCAGCGTGAACAACCGCTCCGACACCTTATTATTGATGATGCCCTTGTCGACGATCGTACCACGCTTCTGCGCGTTGAACGCGGTCGCATCATCCTTGAAGTAGTGCACCACTTCGTCGGCCCGCTCGGCGGTAAAAATCTTCTTGGCCTTGCCTTCGTAGAGCAACGTTCCTGTCGTCATACAATTCCCTCGCTCTTCACGCCCTATTGCGCCAACACTTCAATCAGCTGATCCAGCGACCGCACTGTGCCCACCAGCGTCGAGTTGCCCATGCGCCGGTTGTGCCTGGCTTCCTTCACCTTATTCAATGCCAGGATCAGGGCATGGAACTCTTCCGGCTTGGCGGTCTCAAAGTAGGTGATGAAATCGACGTCGTCGAGACCTGTGGAATGATACAGCTTCCGCTTGACCGTCTTCTGATACGGTAACGCCGCTTCGGTGTGTTCCTGCATCATCGCGGCGCGCTTCTCTTGAGAAAGCGACCACCACTCCGTGTCTTTGCGGATTGGAAGCACCATGACATAGGGCCCCGATTCACTGGGACCTTTGAGATCCGCCTTCAACTGCTCAGGAAATCCCGGCACGTAGTTGGGCTTCTTCGTAAGGCCACTGAGCAGCACCACGCTGGTAAGATACCGGCCAAAGGCGCTGTTCTGCAGGTCCACCAAAAACTGCTGGGTATCCTTCAATTCCGTGCCATGCACCCGCAACATAAAGTCGGCATGATCCGAGAGGCCTCGCAGAAGATAGCTATCGATGGCCAGCTTCTCCCGATGCTGCTCCACCACCCCTCTGAACGAGGTGAGATTGGCGATCCTCGTGGCCTGATCCAGCTTGCCCCAATCGGTCTCGATGCGAAACGCGGCAAACGTGCCATAGACACCGGGCTCACTCAGCAACTTCTCACGATCAGCCGCATGGCTGGTTCCAACAAACCACCAACACACACTCAGAACCATCGCTGCCACCGGCAGCTCCCAGCGATGACGCATTGCCGTTCCTTTCATTAGCGGCCAAATACCTGCAACACCTCGCCCAACGACTTCGTCACCCCTATGAGCACGGGATGATTCACGGGACGGCTATACCGGGACTCTTTGACCTTTTCGAGACTGACCATTAAATCATTGAACTCTTCGAGTTTCCCCGTTTCAAAGTAGGCGAGAAAGTCGAAATCCTCAAGCCCCTTTGAGTGATACACCTTCCGCCGCACCGCTTTGATATAGGCCGTCGCCGCATCAACATGCTCTTTCATAAGCCCTCCACGCTGCTCTGGCTCCAGCCCCCACCATTCCGCATCCTTTCGGATCGGAATCACAATAGTAAAGGGTTTCGGCAGCGGGTCGGACAAGGTTTGCAATGTGGACTTCACGTCGTCGGGAAACGCTGCAGTATAATTCGGTTTCTTGGTCACACCCTTCATCGTCACGGTATTCGTCGCAAATTGGCCAAAGATGGTGCTCATAAACTCAACCAGAAAATCCTGCGTATGCTGAAGATCCGTGGCATGCACCCGAAGCATAAAATCGCCTTGATCGGACAAGCCCCGCATCAGATACGCGTCGATCGCGACCCGCGCCTGATGCCGCTCGACTACGCCCTTGGCATGCGCCAGCCCAGAAATTCGCACCGACCGCTCCAATCGCCACCAGCTACTGTCTACCCGGAAAACAGCAAAGGTCCCGTAGACGCCAGGCTCGACCATCATTTTATCTCGGTCCGCCGCAACGGAGGGCCCCGCCGATAGGCCAAGAACAACGAGGACGAGAAACAGGCTGCGGCAAACGCTCGCAATCATCTCGATCTCTCCTTCTTGCGGCCGAACACGCGGCGATAGATCTGATCGAGATGGCGCAGATAATATTTGGGATTGAAGCAGGCGGCAATCTCGCTCTTCTTGAGGTGCTGGGAGATGAAGGGGTCCTTCTCGACCAGGCTCTGAAGCCCGCCGGCGCCCTTCCACGAGGCCATGGCATTTCGCTGTACCGCTTCGTACGACTCTTTGCGCTGCGCCCCTTTTTCGACCAGTGTGAGCAAGAGCCGTTGGGAATAGACCAACCCGCCGGTCAGATCGAGATTCCGCTGCATATTGGCGGGATAGACTAAAAGATTCTTGATGAGGTCGGTGACTTTCGCCAGCATGTAATCCATGAGAATCGTGCTGTCGGGCATGATGATCCGCTCGACCGATGAATGGCTGATATCCCGCTCATGCCAGAGCGCCACATCCTCCATCGCCGCCAGGCTGTTCGCCCGCACGATCCGAGCAAGCCCGCAGAGATTCTCCGAGACGATCGGGTTCCGCTTGTGCGGCATCGCCGACGACCCTTTCTGCCCTTCGGAAAAGAACTCCTCGGCTTCGAGCACTTCCGTCCGCTGGAGATGGCGAATTTCCGTAGCGATCTTTTCAATACTGGCCGCCAGCAATGCGAGCGCTGTCGCGTAGGAGGCATGGCGGTCGCGTTGCACCACTTGATTCGACACCGGGTCCGGTTGCAGGCCCATCTTGGCGCAGACAAACTCTTCGATCTCCGGCCCTTGATGCGCGAACGTTCCCATTGCCCCGGATAATTTGCCGACGGCGATTTCCGGCCGCACCGCGCGCAGCCGATCCCGATGCCGGCACATCTCCTCGTACCAGATGGCGAGCTTGAACCCGAAGGAGATCGGCTCGCCGTGAATGCCGTGCGAGCGGCCGACCATCACCGTCATCTTGTGACGCATCGCCTGCTGCTTCAATACCTCGATCAAACCGTCAAGGCCTTCGAGAATAATATCGAGCGCCTCCGTCATCTGCACCGCAAGCGACGTATCGACAATGTCCGATGACGTGAGGCCCATGTGCAGGAACCGGTGCTCAGGCCCGACGGTGTCCGTCAGCGATTCGAGGAAGGCGATGATATCGTGCTTGGTGACTTTTTCAATCTGGGCGATCCGGGCCACATTGATCTTCGCCTTCTTGCGGATCTTCGCGGATGTCCCACGCGGCGCCTGCCCGGCCTTCTCGAATGCGGCACAGGCCTGTAGCTCCACTTCCAGCCAGATTTCATACTTGTGTTTGAGGTCCCAGATGGCTTTCATCCTGGGACGGGTATACCGCTCGATCACGCGCCTGTCCTCCTCCACACCGGCTTCTCGGGAGTCGCCCGCTTCTCAGCCAGCCGCCCCTCCGTCGCCAGCACCTTATCCAGCACACCGTTCACAAACTTCGAGGCTTCCTCGTCGCCGAAACTCTTGGCCAGCTCGATCGCCTCATCCATGGTCACATTCGCCGGCACGTCGTCCATCCACATCAACTCATAGAGCCCGGCGCGCAAAATATTCCGATCCACGATCGGCATGCGGCTCACTTTCCAATTCGTCGCATACGTGGCCAGCAGGGCATCGAGATCTCGTTTCTTCTCCAGCACACCCGCCACCAGCCGTTCGGCAAAGGCTTTCGTGTCAGCATCGGCCGTGAGCGGCTTCCAGAACTCATCGAGCCACAGGCCCGGCTTGCCGTGAATATCGTACTGAAACAAAATCTGGAGCGCCCGTTCGCGCGCTTCATGGCGTGATCCCATAACTAGCTGCTTTTCTTTCGTACGGTCCGCTTGGGCCGGGGTGCCGCGTCGGCATCCACCGGTTTCAGCGCCTTGAGTTGTTTAATCACGCTCGCCATTTCAATCGCCGACTTTGCCGCTTCGCCGCCCCGGTTGAACTTCTCCGGATCCGCCCGTTCGATCGCTTGCGCCACCGTCTCCGTCGTCAACACGCCGAAGATGATCGGCACGCCGGTCTCCAACGATGCCTGTCCGATTCCCCGGCTGGCTTCGTTGCAGATGTAATCGAAGTGCGGCGTGTCGCCGCGAATCACCGCGCCGAGACAAATCACGGCATCGAACCGCCCGGACTTCGCCAGCGTCTTCGCCACGAGCGGAAGCTCGAACGCGCCCGGCACGCGCGCCACCTCGATATCCTGATCCTTCACACCGTGCTTCGTCAGCCCGTCAAGACAGGACGACAACAACTTACTCGTCACGAATTTATTGAACTTCGCGACGACCAAGCCGAACCGCATACCCGTCGCATCATGCGACCCCTTACGAAGCTTCATTTTGAAAGTTGGTCCGAATTATGTTTCCGATAAATAACTACTGCTGCGCGCATGCCGCCAAGCACTCCTATCAGCCCCCCCATCAGCACCCCTGAGGCAATGACTAGTTCGGGGCCTCCACAAGTTTCGCAACTTTTCATCACCCCTAGAATTGACAGAACAAGCAATCCAACAAAACCGGCCGCGCCTCCAAGCGTAACGCCCAAGATGATCCAGTTAAGAAACCACCATAGGGGGGTCAGCAGCCTCAACAAATCACACCTTCTTTAAAAGATGCCCCATCTTATTCTTCTTCGTGCGCAAGTAGCGCACATTCGCCTTGTGGGGGGCGATTTCGATCGGGATCCGCTCCACCACTTTCAATCCATAGCCTTCGATGCCGACAATCTTGCGCGGATTATTGGTGATCAATTTAATCTGATGCAGACCCAGGTTGACGAGAATCTGCGCCCCGACCCCGTAGTCCCGCAGATCCGCCTTAAATCCCAGCCTGAAATTCGCTTCGACCGTATCGCTGCCCTCATCCTGGAATCCGTAGGCCTTGAGCTTATTCAGAAGACCGATGCCCCGTCCCTCTTGATTGAGGTACAGCAACACCCCGCGTCCTTCGGCTTCGATAATCTGCATGGCCCGATGGAGCTGATCCCGGCAATCGCACCGCAACGACCCTAGCGCATCTGCCGTCAGACAACCGGAATGCACGCGGACTAAGGTCGGCGCACCGCCGTCCACCTTGCCCTTCACCAGGGCGATGTGCGTCACGTTGTCGACTTCGTTTTCAAAGGCCACGGCTTCGAAGTCGCCGAAGATCGTCGGCATGCGGGCTGTCGCCGCCCGCTTCACGAAGGTTTCGCGCTGCATGCGGTATTCGATCAGCGCCTTGATCGTCACCATCTTGAGCTTGTGACGCTTGGCAAATTTGGCCAGCTCCGGCACGCGGGCCATGGTGCCGTCTTCATTCATGATTTCGCAGATGACGCCCGCAGGCTGCAGCCCCGCGAGGCGCGCGAGATCGACAGAGCCTTCCGTCTGCCCTGCCCGCTTGAGGACCCCGCCTTTTTGCGCCTTGAGCGGGAAGATATGTCCGGGCCTGGCCAGATCCGCCGGCTTGGCTTTGGGATCAAGCGCCACCTGAATCGTAGTTGATCGATCAGCCGCAGAGATCCCGGTGGTAATCCCCTTGCGGGCATCCACAGAGACAGTGAACGCTGTACCGAAAGTCGCCGTGTTCTCAATCGCCTGGGGCGGAAGCTGTAATTCTTCGCAGCGTTCAGGCGTCAAGGCCAGGCAAATGAGCCCGCGAGCGTGCTTCGCCATAAAGTTGATCGCTTGTGGCGTCACTTTGTCGGCCGCAATGACCAAGTCGCCTTCATTCTCGCGATCCTCGTCATCGACCAGAATGATGCACTTGCCCTTGCGAATGTCTTTGATTGCGTCTTGAATCGTATTGAATGGATTAGGCATGATCGGAAAAGTTAACTGATTAATTTTAGGTTGAAAATCGTCCTAACAGGAGGCCCACAGATAACCCTGTTTAGCCCCCGCCTGTCAACGGGAAAAACAACCCTACGGAGCACCCTCCCCATCCACCACTGCGGCCCCTCGCAGACGGAGAAACACCATCCCCCAGGCACAAACCCCGAGCCCGGCAAAGAACCAGAGTCCCGCATCATAACTACCGGTCACCAGCTTCAAACCGGAGAGCACTATCGGGAAGGCAAAGCCGCCGACACTCCCAACGGCGCCGATGAGACCGGAGGCCATCCCGATCTGCTCAGGAAACTCTTCCGCCACCATTTGAAAAACCACCCCGTTCCCCACTCCCATCGCTCCGCTCGCTAACACAATCATGGCCATGCCCATCGCTTGGGAAGGACTGGTTACCGCCACTACCGATCCGACAATGAGCGGCAACACGACATACAACACCCGCATGCCGCCGCGCTGGTCTGCCGCATACCCCCCGAAGGGGCGAATCACGCTGCCGACTAAACCACAGAGCGCCGCCACCGACCCGGCGGCGACGGCATCGTACCCATAGGTCTCATACAACAACATTGGGAGCACGCTGCAGAGCCCAACAAATCCCCCGAACGTAATCGCGTAGAGGAAACACAGCCAGTAGGCCGACCGCTGCCGCAGGAGCGTAGCGGCATGGTGCCACCACTCGACATCGCGCCGGTGCCGATCACCCTGCCGGCTCTCTCGCACGAGTAATATGAACAACACGCACGTCACAGTGACGATGCCGGCCATGATGCCGAACACCTGCTGCCATCCCAGCGATTCCGCCCAGCGAGGCGCAAGAAACAAGACCAGCACCGTACCGATATTGCCCGACGCCGCGAGTCCCAACACAAGCCCCTGGGACGAGGGCGGATAGGCTTGTCCGGCCAACGGCAAGGCCACCGCGAAACTCGCCCCACCCAACCCCAGCGATACGGCCAAACACCACAACCCGATCGAAGCCGGGTCCGCCAACCAACCCCAGAGCAGCACCGCCAACTCGCCAATCAAAATCGCGACCGCTGTATTCTTGGCTCCGAACCAATCGCAACTCCAGCCTCCGAACACCCGCAACAGAGCTCCGCCCAACAGCGGCAACGCTACCAGCACAGACAAATCGGTCCCGGTCAATTCCAGTGCGCGCGCCATGGGCAGGCTCAATGCCCCGATCAGCAACCACACCATAAAACTGACCGTGAGATGCAACCAAGCCCCGAGCAAGGTGGGCCAATGACCGCCACGTAACATCTGCCAGATATCAGCCACGCACCGTCCTCCAGTAGAACCCAACACTATAGGGGACCCTCTTTCTCTGGCGCAACCGCTCTTCACGCATCACATCCCCACCGTCTTTGTCCGCTCCAGCAGTTCTGTTATAGTCTGCATCCCATGAGTGGTCACGATTCATTCGAAGACGACGATACCGCCAGCGCGCTGGAACCGGAAATTCTCGATCCCTCCGATGACGAGGTCATCGAGGCGGAAGCCCCTCCCGTCGTGTTGGATCTCCCGCAAGCCGACGGACGCATGCCGGCCGATGCCCAGGCCGTCGCTCCCGTTACCGGCCTCCAGCAATATCTGGCGGAAATCCGACGCTATCCCTATCTCTCCAAAGAAGAAGAATTGCTCTTGTTCCATGAATACCACGCGCAAGGCAGCCGCGAAGCCGCCGTGAAACTCATCATGGCCAACTTGCGGGTCTCCGTTGCGATCGCCGCCGAGTATCTCCATACCGGCGCCGACCACATGGATCTGATTCAAGAAGGCAATGTCGGCCTGATGCAGGCGATCAAGAAGTTCGACCCGACGAAGAACGTCCGCTTTTACGCCTATGCCGCCTGGTGGTCGCGCGCCTATATTCTCCGCTATCTCTTGAACAATTTCCGGCTCGTGAAGATCGGCACCACCCAGGATCAGCGAAAGCTCTTCTACAATCTCAAGAAGGAAAAGGCCAAGCTCGCCAGGGAAGGCTTTGCCCCCGACACCAAACTCCTGGCCGATCGGCTGAATGTCCGCGAGCGCGACGTCATCGAGATGGACCAGCGGCTGGGAAATTGGGAGCTATCTCTGGATCAGCCGATCGGGGAAGAACAAGACGGCACTCTGCTCGACGTCCTCCCCTCCCAACAATCCGGGATAGACGAGGTCATTGCCGACAATGAGCTTCGCACACTGTTCAGGAAGAAGCTGGCTGAGTTTGCCAAGACGCTGGACGAACGGGAAGAGGACATTCTGCGAAACCGGCTGATGTCGGAAACGCCACTCACGCTCGACGAGCTGGGCGACAAATACGGCATCACGAAAGAACGCACCAGACAGCTGGAGGCCCGCATCATCAAGCGATTACGTGAATACATCAAGAAAGACGTGAAAGACTTCGACCGTCTGAGAATTTAACCGCCCGCCCCAACCTCACCGCCGAATTTCTTCACTGGAATTCTTGAATCTCAATAGGTTATGATTTCTTCAGTCCGGCCGTTGGGATTGTAAAAGAATTTCTTTTCCCGCCCCCTTGACTTGGACCAGCCTCGGGCTATCTCTCATACTGCACGATAGGCGTCGCTCTGTTTTTTCGAGGAGCGTGAGAGTCCAGCCGACGAATGTGGCTCTGCATCAAATCGTTGTAACGTTCACCACAGTTTATTCATCGCAGGAGGAGGGTTTGTTATGAGCTCAGCAGCGAAAGAGAAGAAGAACCTCGCCAAGGGATTTCAACCTTTGGGTGACCGGGTGTTCGTCACCTACACCGAGGAATTAGAGCGGACCGCCGGCGGGATTTATGTACCGGATTCAGCGAAAGAGAAGCCGCAGCGGGGTATCGTGCAGGCCATCGGCAAGAAGGTCGAGAACGTGAAGGTCGGCGACCAGGTTCTCTTCGACAAGTACTCAGGCAGCAAGCTCCGCATCGAGGACGAAGAGTGCTTGATCCTCAAGGAAGAAGACATCCTCGGCATCTTCACCAGCTAATCGACAACCACGACGACGATTGAACTAGAATTGAATGGAGGACTCTAATGGCTAAGCAACTGTTGTATAGCGAGCAAGCTCGCGCATGTATTCTGAGAGGCGTCAATCAGCTCGCGGACGCCGTCAAGGCGACCCTCGGCCCCAAGGGCCGGAACGCGATTCTCGACAAGAAGTTCGGCGCCCCGACGATCACCAAGGACGGCGTCACCGTCGCCAAGGAAATCGAACTCAAGAACCCCTACGAAAACATGGGCGCCCAGCTCGTGCGCGAAGTCGCCAGCAAGACCAGCGACACCGCCGGCGACGGCACCACCACGGCCACCGTGTTGGCCCAGGCCATCTATCGTGAAGGCGTGAAGAACATCACCGCCGGCGCGAACCCGATGGAAATTCAACGCGGCATCAACAAGGCCGTTGAAGTGGTGATCGGCGAGCTGAAGAAGCTCAGCAAGCCCTGCAAGGATAAGACGGAGATCTCCCAGGTCGGCACGATCTCAGCCAACAACGACAAGACCATCGGCGACCTCATCGCGGAAGCGATGGAGAAGGTCGGCAAGGATGGCGTGATCACGGTCGAAGAAGCCAAGTCGATGACCACCTCATTGGACGTCGTCGAGGGCATGCAGTTCGATCGCGGTTACATCTCCCCCTATTTCGTGACCAACGCCGAGCGGATGGAATGCTCCGTCGAAGAGCCCCTCATCCTCATCAATGAAAAGAAAGTCAGCAGCATGAAGGACCTCCTCCCGGTCCTCGAGCAGGTTGCCAAGATGGGCAAGCCGCTCGTGATCATCGCGGAAGAAGTCGAAGGCGAAGCGCTCGCGACCCTCGTGGTCAACAAGCTCCGCGGCACCCTCAACGTGGCGGCCATCAAGGCTCCGGGCTTCGGCGATCGCCGCAAGGCCATGTTGGAGGACATTGCGATTCTGACCGGCGGCCAGGTGATCTCCGAAGACATCGGCCTCAAGCTGGAAAACGTGAAGCTCACCGACCTCGGCCGCGCCAAGCGCGTCACGATCGACAAGGATAACACCACGATCGTGGAAGGCTACGGCGATCCGAAGAAGATCGAAGGCCGCGTGAAGCAGATCAAGGCTCAGATCGAAGAAACGACCTCGGACTACGATCGCGAGAAGCTCCAGGAGCGCCTTGCCAAGATCGTCGGCGGTGTGGCCGTCATCAACGTCGGCGCCGCGACCGAGACCGAGATGAAGGAAAAGAAAGCCCGCGTCGAGGACGCCCTCCACGCGACCAAGGCAGCCGTCGAAGAAGGCATCGTGCCCGGCGGTGGAACAGCCTATCTCCGTTGCATCGACGCGCTGAGCTCGCTCAAGTTGGCTCCCGAACAGCAGGTGGGTGTGAACATCATCCGCCGCGCCCTCGAAGAGCCGATCCGCCAGATCGCGGCCAACGCCGGAATGGAAGGATCCGTCATTGTCGAGAAAGTGCGCAATGACAAGAACCTCAGCTCAGGCTACAACGCAGCGACGGAAGAGTATGTGGACATGATCAAGGCCGGTATCATCGATCCGACCAAGGTGTCGCGCTGCGCATTGCAGAACGCGGCCTCCGTGGCGGGCTTGATGCTCACCACCGAAGTCATGATCACCGACATCCCCGAAGAGAAGAAGGAAGCCGCCGGCGGCGGCCATGCCGGACACAACCACGGCATGGAAGGGATGTACTAAGATCGAGCTGAGCACGCCCTGCGTGCAGCAACAGAAGGGCCCGGCGGGAAACCGCCGGGCCCTTCGTGTTTCAGCGCAATGAACTATTTGGCGGATGTCACCAGTCGCATCGTCGCCTTCAGGACAGGCGAGGTTTTGGCGTCGTAGTAGAAGGCGCGGAAAAACCGGTTCACGAGGCCGGTGTAGCGTTCGTGATCGGCGCGGAATCGGGCGACGCTTTGGGCGCGGTCATCCGTGCCATAGCCTCCTCGAATAGCGCAGCGTTCGAGCTCTTCCGCCGTTTCCGGCAACGCATGGGTCTGAAAATCCTGCACCATCTGCAACTTGTGCTCGACGTCGCGGAGAAAGACATAGGCGGCGGTCAAATCATCGCGTTCTTGCGTCGAGATCAGCTTGTAACGGACAAAGCGGTTCAGCGCGCCCAGCGTGCCGCGATCCAACAACCCCGCCACTTTCTTGCCCGCGATCACCTGAACGGTCTGGACAAGAAACTCGATCTCGCGAATCCCGCCGATGCCGAGCTTCACATTACGCCGCTCATGGCCACGGTCGGCCATCTTCGCATCGATCATGTCCTTCACCCCCCGCACATCCTGCACAATCGCCAGCGCGCCGGAGAGATCGATCTTGTCTTTGGGTGGTCCGAAGATAAACGGTTTCACCATCTTCAGAAACGCCAGCCCCACCTCCATGGAACCGGCCACCGGCCAAGCCTTCAGCAGTGCGAGCCGTTCCCACACCACGCCTCTGGTGGCGTAGTATTTTTGATAGTCGTCAAGCGACCGCGCCAATTGTCCGACCGAGCCTTCAGCCCGCAAACGTAGATCCACACGGAAGACATAGCCTTCCCGCGTCTGCTCGACCAGGGCCTTCGTCAGTTCGCGCGAGAGAATCTCAAAATACTCCTCGTTGGAAATACCGACAGCGCCGGGCTTCATCGTCTGCCTACCGCGCGGCGCCTTCGTCTCCCCATCATGCGACGCATAGACGTAAATCAAATCGACATCCGAGCTATAGTTCAACTCGTGCCCGCCGAGCTTCCCCATGCCCATCACGGCAAATCCCGTCTCCACCCACCGCCCCTGCTTCGTCTTGTGCATCGGCACACCGTACTGCTGCCGCAGGTCGGCATCGACGATCTCATAGGCCGCATGAATCAATAGACTTGCCAGATCGGATAACGACCCCGTCGTCTCCGGCACCGGCGACAGCCGCAACAGATCGCGCACACCGATGCGCAACATCTCCCGCCGGCGAAACCGGCGCAGCGCCTCCAGCTTCATTTCCTTTACCGTCAGATGAGCCAGGCTTTTGTGCAGCGCCGATTCCAGCTCTTTCCTCGCGGGCGGTTTCGAGAGCACCGCGTCTTCCGACAGCCAATAGACCAGCATGGGATCGCGAATCACCGTAAAAGCGAGCGCATCGCTGTTCCCGAAGATCGTGCAGAGCAGATCGAGCATGCGCGGCGAACTGCGCAAGTAGTCGAGAAAGGAGGAGCGTGTGACTTCGCCGAGCAACCGTTCCCAATGATTCAGAGCCTGATCCGGGTCCGCGGTTCGCGAAATAGCATCCAACAGGATCGGCAGAATCTCGGCCAATTGACGCCGATGATGCGGATCGCCCGCCATCGCCTGAAGATTGCGGTCCGCCTGATCGATATCATGCAAGCCATAGGCAGTGAGAATTGCCCCGATTTGTTGCGGATCCCGTTCAGCCGCCAACAGCACAGGACGAGGATCGGGCTTCCCGGAAATTGATAGCACTGCTCCTTGAACAGACTTGGACGGTGCCATCCCTGGAGAAGACCGCCGTATTGGTTTCTTAGTGCCCAAGCAAATCCCCTACAGACATGGCTACTGATTAGAACGAAACGATCACGCCGCTCGGTGAAGGGCGCGTCTCGGCGCGCCGGGGCTGGGCGGGTGGAAAGAGCGACATTTTCAACATCCTGGTTATCATGGGGCGGCATTATACTGACTCAATCCATTCCGGTATACTGGGGCCGGTCAGCCAAAGGATTCGATCGCTATGCCTCTCGATGAGCCGCTCAAACAAACCGTGAGTGCCCTCTGTTCCGACGTCGCCGCCGATGTCCTTCAGGATTTTCTCAGTCGCATGGATCAGGAGTACTTCCGCCGCTTCGAACCGGCCACCGTCGCACAGCACGTTCGACTCGCCGCGCAACTGACCCCCGATCATCCCTGTGAAGTCACGATTGTAGAACGCCGCGATCAGCACTTCGATCTGACGCTCGTCGCCTACGACTACTTCTCTGCCTTCGCCAACATCTGCGGGCTCCTTTCCGCCTTCGGGCTCAACATCGAAGAAGGCCAGATCTATACCTTCGCCGACAGCGCCGCGCCGGTCACAACCCGCAGCGGGTATGCCGGCGGACAACGGATACGTCCCAAGAGCCGGCCGGGCTTAAGCCGAAAAAAAATTGTGGATGTCTTTCGCGTACAACCAGGGCGCGGCGTACCATTTGGACCGGATGACCACCAACGCCTCATCGCCGAACTCACCACCCTCTTGCAACAACTCGATGCCGGAGAGTTCGATGAAGCGCGCCAAGCCGTGAACCGCCAATTAGTCGAGCAACTGGGCAAGCGGCGCGGGTCGTTCAGCGGCCTGCTCCACACCGTCCACATCACGTTCGATAACAGTCAGTCGCCCACCGATACGGTGATGGACATTCAATCGGACGACACCCCCGCATTTTTGTACGCCTTTGCCAATGCGCTCGCGATGCGCAACATCTATATCGACAAAGCGCAATTCGCCATCGAAGACGGCAAGCTGCATGATCGTTTCTACGTCCGCAATCGTCACGGGCAGAAACTGACCGACCTCGCCGATCAACAGCACCTACGCCTGACCGCCGTCCTCATCAAGCAATTCACCCACGCCCTCACCTGGGCGCCGGACCCGGCCAAAGCGCTCGAAGCCTTCGATCAGTTCCTCGACCTCACTGTGCAGGACACCAAAGGCAAAGCCCAGCAGCAGGCCCTCGCGTTTCTCGGCGACAAGAAAACCTTCCCCCTCCTCGCCCGCCTGCTCGGCACCAGCGATTTTCTGTGGGAGGATTTTCTGCGCCGCCAACACGGCAATCTCCTACCGCTCTTGCAGCATTACCGAGACGCCCCGCTCATCAAGCCGCAGACCGCGCTGCGCAAGGAACTCGACAAGCTCGTGGACAAGGCCAAGACCGACGAGGCGCGCAAAGAAGCATTGAACCGGTTTAAGGATCAGGAGTTGTTCCGGATCGACATGAAACACATGGTCGAATCCTCCGGCCTGGCCGATTTCTCCCAGGCCCTGACCGAACTGGCCGAAGTCATCGTGAGCCGCAGCCTGCGCGACTGCCAGGCCAAGCTGGAGAAACAATACGGCGCGCCGAAGCTGGCAAATAAAAAACCCTGCCCCTTTGCCATCCTCGGCCAGGGAAAATTCGGCGGCCGCGAACTGGGCTACGCTTCTGATATCGAAGTCCTCTTCGTCTACGGCGGCGCAGGACGCACCAGCGGCAAGCAGGGCATCGAAAACAGCGAATACTTCGAACGGCTCGCGCAGGAACTCCTGCAGTGGATCGAGGCCAAGCAAGAAGGCATCTTCCACCTCGACATCCGCCTGCGCCCTCACGGCGGCAAAGGTTCGCTGACGAATCCGCTGGAAGAAATCATCAGCTACTACAGCCCCACAGGATTAGCCGCGCCGTTCGAACGCCAGTCCATGATCAAGCTCCGCACCGTCGCCGGGGATGCGACACTCGGCAAGCAGGTTGAAGCCCATCGGGATCATTACGTCTATGGCGGCGAACCCTGGGATCTCCCCACGGCCTTGGATCTGCGCCGGGCGCAATTGAAGCAACTCGTTGAGCCGGGCACGGTGAATGTGAAACACAGCGCCGGCGGCCTCGTGGATATCGAATACGCCGTGCAGTATCTGCAAGTGATGCACGGACACAAACAGCCGATCTTGCGAACGCCCAACACCATGCAGGCCTTAGCGGGATTAGTGGAATGCGGGTTGGTGACCAGGCAGGACGGCGAGCAGTTGCGCAAAGCCTACCTTTTTATCCGCATGCTCATCGACGGCCTCCGCATGGTACGCGGCAATGCGAAAGACCTCGTCCTCCCCCCATCAGACTCAGAAGAATTCATCTTCCTCGCCCGCCGCGTCGGCTACACCACCGACGACTGGCAAGCCGGAGCCAGACACCTACAGACGGATATTGAACAGCATATGAAGCTGACGAAAGAGTTTTTTGAGAGGACGTTTGGGAAGGTGTAAGGACAAATGCACCTGGGAACACGACAAGCCCCCCTCGCCCCCTTTGCGTTGCTCCAGCCCGTAGGTTCTACACTCAATTTCTGATGAGTCCTGTTGCGTGGAGTCGCGAGACATGTCCGTTCGGCAGCAAATGGATTCGAGAGGTGAGCGCTGGTTTGACGTCGGCTGCGTAACCAATGATCTAAAAGGGTAGTCATGAAATATTCAGATGACAAAGCCAATGCCACGCACAATGCACTCAATCATCTACTTACGTTCTTGGTTCATCGGTTCAGTCTTCGTGAAGATAAAGCGGATGATAGCGAAATCGAACGGCGCATCGGTGACGGGATAGAACTCATTGGGGCAACCCCCTGGATTCTGATATTCGCCATCATTGTTGCATCCGTCGGTTTAAATGTGAATTCCACTGCGGTCATCATCGGTGCCATGCTGATTTCTCCGCTCATGGGACCCATCATGGGCGTGGGACTCGGCATGGCGGTGTACGATTTTTCTTTGGTCAAGCGCGCCCTTTTGAATCTGGGTATCGCCACGTTGATCAGCCTTATCGTATCCGCACTCTATTTTTCAATTTCACCTCTACACCAAGTCCAATCTGAACTGCTCGCGAGAACCACCCCTACCATTTGGGACGTGCTGATTGCGTTGTTCGGCGGCTTGGCTGGCATCGTGGGAGTGACGCGCAAAGAAAAATCCAATGTCATTCCTGGGGTTGCGATTGCCACGGCGTTGATGCCGCCTATTTGCACGGCTGGTTTTGGTGTTGCCACCGGTGAGTGGCGTTTTGCTGCGGGTGCCTTGTACCTGTACACCATCAACTGCGTGTTCATTGCCCTGGCAACGATGATCGGCTTACGGATTTTACGGCTAGCGCCACACCGCTTTGCGGACGACACCATCGCCTGGCGCGTAAAAGTCTGGCTTGTGGTTTTAGCGCTGTGCACGGCGTTACCAAGCGCGTATCTGGCAGCCACTCTCGTGAACGAAGAGGTCTTCAAATCACGAGCACGGCAGTTTGTCGATCAGGAGTTTGCCTTCCCCAACACCCATGCGGCCGAACTGAAAATCGATCCCAAAACGCAAACGATCGAACTCTCTTTGATTGGTGCGCCACTGACAAAATCAACACTCCAAACCATTGAAGGCCGTTTGGCCGCTGCTCACTTAGAGCAGGCACGCATTGTTGTCCACCAGTCAAGCGATGACAAAGTGGATGTCACCGCCTTGAAGTCCTCTTTATTAAGTGATCTGTACCGGGACGGCCAAGAAGCGTCACACAAAAAAGATGCTGAAATCCTCAGACTACAAAATGAGATTGCATCAAGAAATGTGCTGTTCGCAATTGCAGAAGATATTGCGCATGAGCTTCGCGCCCAGTACCCGCTCATCACGCAGGTCATGGTTGGCGAAGGTCTGGTGTTCACGGAAAACGCTCCCGCGAAAACCATGCAACATCTCCGCGTTTCATCCAGCGCCCCCCTTTCAACAAGGGATCGGAAACGCATTGAGGGTTGGTTCAAGGTCAGAACAAAGACAGAGGATGTGATGGTAAATTTTGAAAGCCAGGCCCCCAAAGCCAGGCCTAAGCATTAGAATCAACGGTCGTCGAACACCCTTGCCGACAGACTCGTGGGAAGAAAAAGGTGTCAGGAACCATTTGGCAGCCCGATACGGTTGGAGCAGATGGTTACACAGTAGGACTTAGGCTCGACGGCGCGAGATCAAGGGAGACCAAAGCAAGGACTGGAGAACAATGGTTCCTGACACCTTATTCTGTTCAGCTCACGGGCAATCTCAGCCGCGGGGCGTTGTCCGGCATTGAGCAATTGCACGGCTTGCCGCTTAAACTCGGGGGTGAACCGTCGTCGTTGGCCCATGTCGCACCTCCTCGGGAGCTATCGTGCCCCCATTTGAGGTGTCCGTCAAATCCGGGCTAGCTCAGGAGTCTTTTCTGATTGCTCGGCTGCATGAACACACCATCAGCACGATCCCCGACATTTGCCCCCCCCCCACTACCCCTCAGTGCGTTCACGACCTTCGTATTGACTCTCACACCCCAGGAACGTAGCCTGAGCGCATTCACTCCCTCTAGAATAAAGACTTCGTCACGAATCCCTAGCCCCCCTAGCCCTCATGCGTGTCACTCTGAATGAAGTACTCTACCAAATAGCTGCAGGCTACCAGTGAGTTCAGCTCGCAGAGGACACCGCTGGCTGGAGATTTCTGGAAGGACACTACATTGATGGCGGGCGATATCCAAACCTCGGTTGCCATTGTCGGAGGCGGGCTTGCTGGCCTCTATGCGGCACGGCGGCTTCATGCGCTTGGCATCGACTTCCACCTGTTCGAGGCCCGTGATCGGCTGGGTGGGCGCATTCTCTCCGCCAACGACCAGGGCCACTCTTCGAACGATGGTTTTGACCTTGGTCCTTCCTGGTTCTGGCCGGAGATGCAGCGAGGCCTGGCGGCTCTCGTTGACGAGTTGGGGCTTGAGACCTTTCCCCAATATAGCGATGGCGATATGGTCGTTGAACGGCTGCCTCATGAGGAGCCGAGACGCTATCAGGGAATGCCGCAAGCACCTCAATCCATGCGTGTTGCTGGGGGCACCGGGGCATTCATTCCAGCCCTTTCTAAAACGCTCCCCCCTGAGGCAGTACGGCTCGGCATGCGTGTGCGCCATGCGACGCTCAATAACTCAGACGTTCTGTTAACGATCGTAGCTCCCGACGGGGCTGAACACGACGTCGCAGCAGAGCACGTGATCTTCGCGCTTCCACCACGTCTTCTTGCATCATCGGTGTCCTTTACTCCGGACATCGACTCTGCCACCGCTATTCTCTGGCGCCACACACCGACATGGATGGCGCCCCACGCGAAGTTTTTCGCGCTCTATCGGCAATCCTTTTGGCGCGACGCCGGGTTGTCTGGAACGGCCCAAAGCCAGGTAGGCCCACTTGTCGAAATCCATGATGCCACCACGGCCTCAGGCATGCCGGCCCTCTTTGGATTTCTTGGCGTACACGCGGATCAGCGAGTCGCACTCGGTGAAGACGCTCTCACACACGCGTGCATTACTCAGCTGGCTCGATTGTTTGGACCGGAAGCCGGGCGCCCTCACGCTACGCTCCTCAAGGACTGGGCCGCAGATCCCCTCACTGCGACAGCAGATGACCGTGCACCAACCGGACATCCCGAACCCGCACGAATACCCTGGGTGACTGGTGTCTGGAAGAACCGCATGTTTCTTGCCGGCAGCGAAACCAGCACCACGGCGCCAGGCTACTTGGCTGGAGCCATTGCCGCAGCGGAACGAGCGGTATCTGATCTACGCAGTAGGAGACAAAACGAAGGGGGTGGGCATCTTTTCTAATTGCTCAGCGGGACAGATGCACCACCAACCTGAACGTTTGAGTTTCAACCGTCTGCTTCTTGGCATCAGCCCGTACGCCGGACATTCACCCTCCCCGTCTGCCTTGCCTCTCTCTGCCTCCGCCCTTTAGGATGGCCTCGGAAGTTCTGAGACCGCATACCCATAGAGGAATTCACATGGACGCAAGTTTTTGGCATAACCGATGGCAGACGAACCAGACAGGCTGGCATGAGCGCGCCGTCAACCCGCTGCTGACCACACACTTTCCTTCCTTGAACGTGCCACCTGGCGGGCGTGTCTTTGTGCCGCTCTGCGGGAAGTCTCTCGATCTCGGCTGGCTCTTGCCTCGCGGCTATGCGGTCGCCGGAGCGGAGCTCAGCGAGTTGGCCGTGACGCAGCTCTTCGCAGAACTGAAAATGGACGCTCGTATCTCGGAGGTCGGTAAACTCAAGCATTTTCACGGAGAAAAGATCGACATCTTCGTCGGCGATATCTTTGACCTATCCCGCGAAATCCTCGGCCCTGTTGACGCAGTCTATGACCGGGCCGCCCTGGTCGCACTACCGGAGGCTGTGCGGACTCGCTACACGGCGCATCTCAAATCCATCACAGCCTTGGCGCCCCAACTGGTCATCGGCTATGAGTACGACCAAACCGTCGTGGCAGGGCCGCCGTTTTCAGTGACCTCCGATGAACTCCGTCGCCATTACAGCGATAGCTATACCCTCACGCTGCTGGCTCGCGAGGATGTCCCCGGCGGGCTCAAAGGAAAATGTCCGGCAACCGAACATATCTGGCGGTTGAACAAGCGGCCGGGCTAGAGCATCCGACAGGGGACGCTTCTTCGCTTCGCCTCACGTCACCGCAGCCGCACACGAATGGTTTTGTCGGTTGACGTTGCCTCATCGAGCGGCGAGTACCTGTAGCCCAGCTTCATGGACTTCACATCAGCCAGTTTGTCCGGTTGCTTTGAGATCGGCCCGATCCGCAGCCATACCGTCTTCGAGTCATCCCCGCCTGGCCGGAGATGCGCCGGCAGGAATGTCGACTGATCCACTGCCTCCCAGACCAAGACCTGATCGATGGTCATGCCGGTATCTTTCCGCACCTTATGGCCGATTTCCAACGGCACCTTAGGAGAATCGGGAAGACTCAACGCCTCAAGGTACACGCCGTGTTCGCTGACATTGCGCAGCGTCAGCTCGACGACGTAGTAATCACCCTCCCGATGGCTTGAAGCGATTTGGATAAACAGATCGGTATTACCCAGATAGGCTTTGTACATCGCACTGCCCACCGCCGGCCCGAACTTCTCGAACAGCGTGGCCATGCCTTCGATAATCGGCCCTTCCAGGCCAGTCAATGCCTTCGGACCGCCCTGCGCCCGCCCCGTCGGAGTCTGTTTTGCCTTGGCCATCCGCTCCTCCTTCACTGTCGAGTTGTGGTGATGCCGCAGCTCCGCGCCGGTTGCACTCCAGTTCCCAGCGTTAAGCGCGGAGCGCAGGGTACCAGAAGCCGTTTCTCAGTGCACGGTACTCTCATCATGCTGATGAGGCGGCACCGAGGTGAGGTCCTTTTCGCCTGCCGCCGCAGCGCGAAGGATCTGGCACTCCATCGCCATTCACACGTCTCCCCAATTATGCCGTTTAAAGACGCTCCCAAAACCGTGATCCGCGATGTGTATGACGATCTCAATCGGGCGACGCTCGAAGAAGCCCGCAACAACGGGTGGTTCTAGCGGTTCCACCGGCCAGCGCCTGCTCCAGCGACACCACGGCTGAAACCAGCTGGAGCAGAAACGATTGTCCGTCAAATCGGAGCGCGCGCAGTGAGCCCTTATTTCCTTTCATGGTGCGATAACAAGGTCTTGCATCTTCCACTGAAGGTTTTGCATCATGATACGCCGAGGTGGGACGGAAGATCGCGCATCGCGCTGCCCCGAACCCACAGGAAGAACAAGGACCTGAGCCTCACCCCTTGGACCGAGGGTTTTCCCCATGAGCATTCCCCGAAAAATCCTGCCCGCGCTGGGCGCGACCATCCTCGCGCTGCTCTTAGCGCTGGGAGTCTATCGCTCATTGACGACCACTCAGATGGTGTCGATTGCCACGGGCATTCAGGGCAGCGGTTACTATGAGTTAGGCCAAAAGATCGAACAGATCCTCCGGTCCGACTTTGAACAGCAGCCCCTCGAAGCGCCGCTCATCTTCCAGCACATAGATTCTCATGGCCCTCAAGAGAATCTTCAGCTATTGGCTCACCGGGAAGCTCAATTGGGAATGGCGCTGGAAGGCCTGTCCGTCAAACCCAAAGAATCGGGCAGCGCAGATATCCGTGGACTGATAAAAATATCCAGCTCAAATCTGCACATCATCGTCAGACCACAGCTGAGCCACCAGCTGGGCAAACCCATTACTCAACTGTCCGACCTCGTTGACAATGTACGCCGGCGACTGGGGCGTCCGCTCCGAGTCTACATCGGCTCTCCGAACGGATCGACCCACACGGTGATGAGTCACATCCTGACCTACTACAAAACATCGACGGGGACCGATCTGGGATGGGAACTCACTGAGCGCGGTTCCTACGTCGACGCCGCGGATGATTTTCTCCACGACCGCATTGACGTCCTCTGCCTGTTAGTGGCGACCGGGAGCCCCGTCGCCGTGACCATGTCGCAACATGGCCTCTTAGTGCCACTTTCTGAAGGAGTGATTAATGCGATCCACACGCTGCATCCGGCCTTATCGGCGCAAACCATTCCCGCAGGTGTGTACAACAAGGATTTCCCGAGCGTGGCCATCACCACCCTTGGAGCAGAAGATATCCTCGTAGCCAACGGTGAAGTGAGCAGCCGCCTGGCCTATCAGATTGTGCGCACCCTAGCCCTTCACTGGCCGGAGCTGCAAACCGGCATGCTGCTACCCGAGGATTTCTCCAAAGCGCAGCTCAGCCAAAACGACTATTTCCCGCTCCACCCAGGAGCTGTCGCCTATTACAAAGGCGGAAACGTCCCGCTCTGGCCATGGTTCGAGGGCATCCTCGCCGTTCTCATTGAGCAGCGGGATATCGTCTTGTCTATCCTCGGTGGCATCCCAACGGTCTATGCCTTGCTCTATGCCTGGGTCCAACGCCGGCGCGTCACGCATCTCATGACTCAAATCGCAACCCTGCGGCACCAAGATGAAATCGATCATACCGCCATCGAAAACATCCGCATGCATGCCCTGACACTCATGGCAGAAGACAAACTCAGCCGCGATAGCTATACCTCTCTCAATGAATTTATCGATGCCCAGCTCAGCCAGACGTCGCTCAAGAGCGATCGCGCCGCGAAACTGGCAGCTCAAAAAGAATCCGCCCCGCCGCCGTCACCGTAGCCGGCGAACGATCCTTTCCAGTTCGTGTCACCTCGATAAAGACACCCGCCGCCAAGAGACCGGCAATGTCCCGAGCGATCTCTCGATGGCAACCGCGCAGGAGCCTGAACTGACTATGCCGCAATCGACTTGGTCGGCGGATATGGCGTGCTCAGTCAGCGCCGCCGCGCTGCCGGAATAACCTCTGCCCAACAGAACCCTGCGGCGACGGCCATTGCCAAGAACCATCCAAGACGAAATATTCCGACTTCATCGTACATCGCCCGCCCCTGCTCCATGCCGTAACATTGCTTTCGCATGTCATGCCTCCTCTCGACGGTCTGGTGTACCCTTCCCGTACGCGTCTCGCGCTTCGGCGCTGCAAGACAAGTCAGCAACTGACGTACCGCACACGGTTGCACACGGAACGCGCAAAAGACCGCGAACAAAAGCCGATTGACGATGTGAAAGAATCAGTGAAGGAACAACGTCACACGTGAGCGCGTGCTGATCGCAATGAATCGCGAAATGTCACCGAAGCAGCCGCAGTTATTAGAGAGACGCCATCGTGCGCGGAAGGGCGATCGTTTTGGACAAGCGTATGGCCCAACGATTCATGCTCATTCCGAGGACCAATGCGCTGAACGTGGTGACCGAGAGAATGACAGGAGCCCATGCGCGCACGGCGTCACGATCTTGCATGGTTTCTCTGTCGCGTTGAGCCATTTTGTGTTCCACCCCTTGAAACGCCAGGACGACCGTGTCATTCAGCTCCAATCCCTCTCCCGTCCGAATATAGTTCAGGACCTCTTCTTCGTGCCCGAGCACCAGATCCAACATGAGCTGGCGCTTTGTCTCCAGGAGCTCTTTAACGGCACTGGTGAGCACCTGAACTGGAGTATGCAGGTCAGGCCAAGGAGCCGTGATGGCTAGCAAACGATTGACGAGACCAAGGATGTCGTATTCGGCAACAACCAGGGGTTTTACAAACCGGCCTTCTTTCGTCAAGGCATACCCACGAAACCCGTTGTCCACATCGGCCACGAGTCGTTCGAGTCGAAACAGTTCCTGTTTGATATGCACGTAGCGGTCTCGATCATCATGCACAGCCTGCCACCGACTGACAACACCGGCCTGAATCGCGAGCAACACAAACAGCAGGAGCACGGCGAGGACGCTCAGAATCAACTTGCGCTTTATAGGGTTGGTCATAGGGATAGGCAGCGGGGTGAATGGGCCCGGCAGCGGGCGTCAGTCGATGATACCGGCCAGCACT